>JBIQML010000410.1:0-4934 GCA_044463405.1 Nakamurella lactea
CGCCGGCGTGGAGATCATCACCTCGCACACCACCACGCGGCCACCGTTACGCCGCGGCAGCAGCGCCTGGGTCACCACGCCCTCCAGCGCGTTCGCCAGCTGCGCGCGGATCTGCTGCTGCTGCGCATGCGGGTAGATGTCGATCAACCGGTCGATGGTCTGGGCGGCCGACTTGGTGTGCAGGGTGGCCAGCACCAGGTGACCCGTCTCGGCGGCGGTGATGGCCACCGACGTCGTCTCCAGATCGCGCAGCTCGCCGACCAGGATGATGTCCGGGTCCTGGCGGAGCACGTGCTTGAGAGCCACGGCGAAATCCGCTGTGTCGCTACCGACCTCGCGCTGATTGACCACGCAACTGCCGTGCCGGTGCAGGTACTCGATCGGATCCTCGATGGTCACGATGTGGCCGGACCTGGTCTTGTTGGCCACGTCCAGCAGGCTGGCCAGCGTGGTCGACTTGCCCGAGCCGGTCGGGCCCGTCACCAGGACCAGCCCGCGCGGCAGTTGCGAGAACTGCTCGACCGCGTCGGGGACGCCCAGATCGGTCAGGCTGCGGATCTTGTGCGGAATGGACCGGAAGGCCGCTCCGACCGAGCCGCGCTGACGGTAGACGTTGACCCGGAAGCGGCTGACACTCGGGATGGCGTAGGCGATATCCAGCTCGTTCTCCCGCTCGAAGCGCTCCCACTGCTCCGCGGTGAGGAATGAGCGGACCAGGCGCTCGGTGTCCTCCTGCGTCAACTCCGGGAGGCCGGCCAACGGGCGGAGGTCGCCGTCGACCCGCACGCAGGGGGCGATGCCCACGGTGACGTGCAGGTCGGACCCGCCCCGCTCGATCAGCGTGACCAGCAGGCGGTCGATGTCCGCCGTGGCCGCATGCCGAGGCGGCGCCTCGCCGGCGACAGCAAGGGTCGACACGAATAACCTCCGGAATGTGCTGGCCTTCCCAGCCTCCGGGATCGGAATCGGCCCCCGCTGCCAGCAACGGCGACAGTAGCAGCACTTTCGGCCATCACGACGCACCGAAGCCAAATGTACCCACTGGGATGAGGCCCGTCACCCGGTCAGCCGTATCTTTACTTTTCGATTACCGTATGTGATGAACGTCTGCCGACCGCCCGGCGGGGACGAAGGCGGTGATGGCGGGCCGGGCCGAGCCGCAGGATGCCCGCCGCCGCCTGCCGGCCGGAATGCAGACCGGTATCGCGGCCGTCCTGGCGCCTCCGTGGGCACCAGCCATCATTCAGCCGGTATGACCGCTCATAGCCGTGACAGGACAGGCATTGTCACGCCACATGGACCACAGCGCACCCGGTGGAGTTCACCGCGTCCCGATGGGGTTGCGCGTCGGATAGCTGCGGCGCGTGCGGCACCGACCGCACGCCGGCCCGACCAGGGCCCACGCCGACGTGCTCCTGGCTCCTCGCGATGATCTTGTCGGACAAGCTGCACCCGGACGGCCCAACCCCGAGAGAGTGCCCGAGCCTCGATCCCGTCACCCTTCTTGACTACCGTCGGTAGTTGCCGACCTCGACATTTACTACTCACGACACGCCGATCCGGGACGAAGGTCACACGCCGACGGGGTCTTTGGCCCTCCCTGGTGCCCTTCCGGGCCAGGGCGTCGGCGGCACATCGGTTTACTGTCGATACCTGACCGTGGCAGACCGAACCGCCGCCCGAGCGACAGGAGCGTCCGATGGACCCCGCGACTCGCACCGTGATGGTCGCCCTGCGCGACCGCGGCCTGGACGAGCAGGTGCTGCAACGCGCGGTCGAGGCGGCGGAGCGCAGCGGCCGGCCACTGCAGGCGGTCCTGGTGGACGACCAGATCGTCACCGAGTTCGAACTCGCCTCGGCAGTGGCCGACGCGTACGGGCTGGACGCGGTCGAACTCGGTTCCATGACGGTGGACACCGCGGCGATGACGTTGCTCCCCCTGCCGCTGGCGCGCCGCAATCAGATGGTGCCGATCTCGGTGGACGACACGACGGTGACCGTGGCGCTGGCCGATCCAGGCAACGTGCTGGCGATCGACGACATCCGCGCCGCCACCGGGCTGCGTGTCCGCCCGGTCGTCGTCACCCTCGGCGAACTCGCCAAGCTGCTGGACCGCTACACCCGTAGCAGCACCGACCTGGACGAGGCGGCCGCGCAGTTGGCGGCCGAGGATGCCACCAGCGAGCAACTCGTCGACGTCAACGACGACGCCCCCGTCGTGCGGTTCGTGGCCCAGTTGCTGGAGCGGGCGATCACCGCACGCGGCTCGGACATCCACCTGGAGCCCAGCGAGGACGACATGCGGGTCCGGCTACGCATCGACGGCGTGCTGCACGAGGTGGACACCGTGCCACGCCGCATCCAGTCGGCGCTGATCTCCCGGCTGAAGATCATGTCGGGGCTGGACATCACCGAGCGCCGGATCCCGCAGAACGGCCGTATCACCATGGATGTCGGTGGCCGGCACGTCGACCTGCGCGCGGCCAGCCTGCCCACCGTGTGGGGCGAGAAGATCGTGCTGCGCATCCTGGACACCGGCGGCATCGACCTGGACCTGCACAAGCTCGGCTTCACCGACGCGAACTACCAGCGCTTCTCCGCCAGCTTCCGCAAGCCACACGGCATGGTGCTGGTGACCGGGCCGACCGGCTCCGGCAAGTCCACCACCCTCTATGCCACCTTGACCGAGATCGCACGCCCCGAGGTCAACGTCATCACCGTGGAGGATCCGGTCGAGTACCGGATCGACGGCATCAACCAGGTCCAGGTGAACCTGAAGGCCGGGCTGACCTACGCCGCGGCGCTGCCGGCGATCCTGCGGTCCGATCCCGATGTGGTGCTGGTCGGTGAGATCCGCGACCGCATCACCGCGCAGTTCGCGGTGGAGGCCGCCCTGACCGGTCACCTGGTGCTGTCCACCCTGCACACCAACGACGCGCCGTCGGCCATGACGCGGTTGGTGGAGATGGGGATCGAGCCCTTCCTGGTCGGCTCGTCGACCGACGCCGTGCTCGCCCAGCGGCTGGTGCGGCGGCTGTGCGAGTGGTGCAAGCAGTCCTACCGGCCCGCACGCGAGGAACTCGACGGCGCCGGTTGGCCGCGCCAGGACCTGGGCGAGCCCACGCAGTTGTGGAGGGCCGTCGGCTGCCGGTCGTGCTCCAACACCGGCTACCGGGGGCGGCTCGCCGTGAACGAGGTGATGCCGGTGTCCGAGGAGATCGAGCGGCTCACGGTGGCCCACGCCCCGGCCAGCGAGATCGCCAAGGTGGCCCGCGCCGAGGGCATGGTGACCCTGCGGGAGGACGGGCTGGGCAAGGCCAATGAGGGCCTGACCACGCTCGAGGAGGTCATCCGCGTCACCGTCTGACGACCGTTTCGGACGGCGGAGGAACAGGACCGGGCATGCGCAGCGCGGAGCCGGCAGGAAGCGACCCGCCCATTGGACACGAATGGGTGGCTCACGCCCTGTTCGAGTGAACTTACCCTCCGGACGTGGGGAGGCTATCTCACTCACTGTTACCGTCATGTTCTGGTTGGCGGCTGTGCGGCTCGAACGAGGCGGCGCCGTCAAGATCGTGGACACGGATGGTGACGGGCATGGTGGTCTGGCGGCGCGGCTCCCCGACGGCAGCCGGATCGCGACACGGGCGAGCGATGATCGGCCTGGACCTGGGCGCGACGGCCGTCCGTGCCGCCATGCTGACGCCGGTCCGGTCACCGCGGCCATCGGGGCGGCGCGACGGACGCGGTGGCGACCCGACGCAGCACGGCATCCCCGTCACTCGGCCCGGCGGCACCGGCCCGGCCGCTAGGCGCTGGGCGTCGGTACCGCTGCCCACCGGCGCGATCCGGCAGGGCGTGGTGCACGACCGGATCGCCGTCACCCGTGCGGTGCGCCGGCTGGTGGCCACCAACGGGTTGCGCAACGCCCGGGTGGTGCTGGGCATCGGCACGCCGCAGGTCGTGGTGCGCGCGCTCACGCTGCCGCCCATGCCGGCGGATGCGCTGCGGCAGGCACTGCCGTATCAGGCGCGAGATGTGTTGCCGTTCCGGGTGACCGACGCCGTGCTGGACTTCTGCCCGATCCCCGGCGACCACCCGGTCGGCGCCACGGAGCGGTCCCCGGTGGAGGGCCTGCTGACCGCCGCGCCCCGTGCGGCGGTGCTGGCGGCGATGCGCGCGGTGCAGGATGCGGGTCTGACGGTGGCCCGGGTCGACCTATCCCCCTTCGGCGTGCTCCGAGCCATCGGCTCCGGCGGCGCGGCCGTGGAGGCGCTGGTGGACATCGGCTCGGAGCTGACCACCATCGTCGTTCACCGGCACGGAACACCGCACCTGGTCCGGGTGGTGCCCTTCGGTGGACGGCAGGTGACCGACCGGTTGGCCGACGGCATGGGCGTGTCCGCGGCGGACGCCGAGGCGACCAAGCGCACGGTCGGGGCGGTCGGCGACAGCATGCCGGCCCTGCAGGTGCGGGACGGACTGCTCCCGGTGTTGTCCGAGGTACGGGCGTCCCTGCGCTACTTCGTCACCACCGTCGGCAGTGCGGTGGACCGGGTGCTGCTGACGGGCGGGACCTCGGCGCTGCCGGGCCTGGTGGGATTGCTCGGCGCAGAACTGGCGCTCCCCGTGCGGATCGGGATGCCGCTGCGGCATCTGGACAGCGCTCCCGACGGCGAGGGTGAGCGATGGGCGGAAGGCGAGGCGCCGTTCGAGGGTCCCAGCGCGGTGTCGGTGGGGCTCGCGTTGGGACCGGCGGCCTGACGGCGCCGATCGTCACCCCGCCCTGGCCGCGCCGGCGACGGCACGTTCGGCCCCCGCGGCGGCACGGTCAGTACCGGCGTCACCGGTGGCTCCGGCACCGATAGCCTCGGTTTCCAATCCGGCACCCTCGGCCGGCGGCCGTGCGGCCTCGACGACGGTGACGGCCGTCC
>JBIQML010000411.1:0-4931 GCA_044463405.1 Nakamurella lactea
CGGTGCGGGCGGTCGGCTGGTGCAGCATCGTCACCGACCCGCCGGCCAGCCACACCGCCTGCGCGGCGGGGGCAACGTCGACCGGCATGCCGGCCAGGATCGCCACCGCCCCACCGGGCCGCAGTCCCCGATCGGCGAGCACCGCGGCGCCTCGGCGCGCGGTGGCGTGTACCTGTGCCCATTCCGTCCGGATCGCGGCCTTCGGCTCGCCGGTGGTGATGCCCCTGTGCGATGCTGCCGCCTGGGCCAGCGCCTGGGTGAACCGACTCATGGCGCGCACACTACCGTCATGACACCTGTATCGAAGGGAGCGCGCCATGGCCGACCAACATCGGGCCGCCCGCGTGGCGGTGCTGGGCAGCATCAACATGGATCTGGTGGCCGGTACCGAACGCCTGCCGGCGCCGGGAGAGACCGTGCTGGGCACCAGCTTCAGCACCGTGCCCGGCGGCAAGGGTTCCAACCAGGCCATCGCGGCCGCCCGCGCCGGCGGGGCGGTGACGTTCATCGGTGCGGTGGGCTCGGACACCTTCGCCGACCCGCTGGCCAGCACGCTGTCCGATGCCGGGGTGTCCACCGACCGGCTGCGCCGGGTGGACGGCCCCAGCGGGATCGCGGTGATCAGCGTGGACTCCTCGGCCGAGAACTCCATCATCGTGGTGCTGGGCGCCAACGGGACGGTGGCGAGCATCGGTGACGAGGATCGGTCGGCGATCGCCGGCTCCGCGATCCTGGTGATGCAGCTGGAGATCCCGTTCGACACCGTCATCGCCGGTGCGCGGCTGGCCGCCGAGGCCGGCGTGGCCGTGATGTTGAACCCGTCCCCGGCCCGCCCGCTGCCCCCCGAGTTGCTGGAGGCGGTGACGCTGCTGGTGGTCAACGAGGGAGAGGCGGCGGTGCTCGGCGACAAGGCGGTGGCCGGGGTGCCGCACGTGGTGACGACGCTCGGGGCGGAGGGCGCCCGGTACCGGGGGCCGTCCGGCGCGGTCGTCGAGGTGCCGGCGCCCAGGGTGCACGCGGTGGACACCACGGGGGCCGGCGACGCGTTCGCCGGGGCGCTCGCGGTGGCGTGGGCCGAGGGGGCCGTCCCCGAGCTGGCGCTGCGCCGGGCGTGCGCGGCCGGGGCGTTGGCGACGACGGTGGCGGGGGCGTCCAGCTCGTCACCGACCCGGGAGGCCATCGACGAGCTGGTGGCGTCGACCTACTCGGCCTGAGCCTCGACGTCGCGGGCTTGATGCACCGTTCTGCCCATTCTCCGGGGGAAAGCGGTGCGTTGGACCTGCGAAGCTCCCGAACCGGCCCTACTGCGGGCCGCGGGCCTTCTGCGGGTGGATCGTCTCCCCGCGGGCCAGCATGTCGACGTACTGCGCCAGCCGGCGCGCTCGCGTCTCGGGCCGCTTCACGGATTGCAGCCGGTAGAGGATGGCGTAGCGGTTCTGGCTGGTCAGGACCTCGAACATGGCGGCGGCGTCCGGGTTGCCGGCCAGCGCGGCCGCCAGGTCGTCGGGGACATCGATGGTGGCCGGACCCGCGTAGGCGCCCTCCAACCGGCCATCGGCGCGAGCCCGCTCGACGGCGGCGATCCCGGCGGGGCGCATCCTGCCCTCGTCGGTGAGCCGCCGGACGTGCGTGACGTTGCGCGCGGACCACCTGCTGCGCGCGGTGCGCGGGGTGTAGCGCTGCCGGAAGGTGGGGCCGCCCCCGGAACCCCGGACCTGCCCGTCGATCCAGCCGAAGCACAGGGCCTCATCAAGTGCCTGCGCATACACCAGGCTGGTCGGTTCGGTGGTTCCCTTGCGGGCCAGCTCCAGCCAGACGCCCTGGCTGTCGGCGTGGTGGTCTTCCAACCAGCACCGCCAGGCGGCGGCATCGCGCACGGTCAGTTCCGGCAACTGGGCGGGCATCGGCCCAGTGTGCCAGCCCCGGCGGGACGCCGGCCGGGTTGGCGCCCCGGGACTGATCGCGGGCCGCGTGCCGCCGTCCTGGGACGGGGCCGACCACGCCGACCGGAAGTCCATGCCCGACATGCGAGGGGCTGTACGCGGTCAACGGACCGCGCCACCGCTATGGGCGATCTTCCCAAAGGGGACCGAAGATGCGCGTTGCCAGCGCCCGACGGTACGAATGGCTGTGCTGACGGACAGCGGTCTCACCCGCGTCCGCGTCCCGCGCCTCCAGCGCCTCCACGATCTTCCGGTGCTCGGCAATGGAACGCGCGCACTGCTCGGGCATGTCCGAGATCTCGCGCGACCAGGGATCGAGGATGACCGCCTCGTAGGTGGACGACAGCAGCCGGAACGCGCGGGAATTGCGGGCGCCGGACCACAGTGCGCTGTGAAAGGCGTGGTCGAACTCGCGGTACTCCTCCCAGGTGATACCGTCGGCGACCTGTTGCGCGGCGTCCGACAGGATATCGTGCAGATCGGCGATCTCCTGCTCGGAAAAGTCCGCCGCGCCGCGCCTGACGCACCAGATCTCGAGCCACTCCAGGACCTCGTACTGCTCGCTGATATCACGCGCGGTCAACGTGTTGACCAGCACTCCGCGGCCCGGCAGCCGGCTGAGCAAGCCTTCGTAGACCAGGCGCGTGATCGCCTCCCGCAACGGCGTCCGGCCCAGCCCGATCTGTTTCGCGACGGTGTACTCGCTCAGCAGAGAGCCGGGCCGATAGGTACCATCACGTATCAATCCCCGAACCCGTTCATACGCGAGATCGGCCTGACTTGTCCCGTCGTCGCCCAACCTCAAGCCACCTCTCGCTTCATCGGACGCTTCCGACCCACATCAACCCGACGGTGTATCAACCGATTTCTCCTAACCGCGCCAGTATACGGCTGGCAGCATAGTCCGATCGGCGCCGCGCCGACCGCTCTCTGGCCTTGACATCGGCCCGCCGTGAGTCGAATTCCGTCGCGAATCCATTGCACGTAAAGAAATCCATGAATCAGTGCCGAACCTGCCGTGGTACCAGCTCGGGGTCCAGACGAACGTCGACCAATAGCGGTCGAGATTGCTTGCGGAGCAATGCGATCATCTCTGGCAGGTCGTCCGCGTCCCTGATCGTGACAGCATCAATATCAAAAGTTCGCGCCACGTCGGCGAAATCCGGCCACTGGAATGTCGTCAATTCCGGATCCCAGCCTCGGTCCCGTAGCTGCACATATTCCGAGCCGTAGGCTCCGTCGTTGGACACGACGACCACCAGTTTCGCGCCGGTTCGGGCTGCCGTCGACAGCTCGGCGAGCCCGGACATCATCAGTCCACCGTCTCCGATCACCAGCAGGACCGTCCGACCGGGCGCTGCAGTGGCGGCTCCGATCGCGAGGCCGGTCCCCAGCCCCACCGATCCGAAGTTCACACCGTGCACGTAGTGTCGAGGATCCGTCACGCTGATCGACGAGATCGCATCCGGGAAGAACCGGCCGACGTCCGTGACCAGCACCCGGTCGGCGGGAAGCGTGGCGTTGATGATGTCGAGCACACGGCGCAGGGTAATACCGGACGGCGTCCCACCGACCGAGCCGACCGCGGCCTCACGCGCGATCGGTTGGTACCACCGCGGCCGGTCCACCTGCTCCGCCATCAGGAGCTCGCGCATCGTGGCGGCGGTCGAAGCGGCGTCGCCAACCACCCCCGTGGTGACATCGCAGAATCGCCCGATGTGGTCGCTGTCGATGTCACAGTGCACCACGCTCTTGCCCCTGATCAATCCTCCGGCGTCGGTGGTGTAGGTGCTCAGGCTCGCGCCGAATACCAGCAGGCAGTCGCTGGCGTCGAACGTTGCGAGCGCATCCTGATCGGCCAGCGTGCCGAAGATGCCCAGGTCGGCGGGGTGACCGTCGAAGAGCCCCTTGGCCTTCACCGTGGTGCACACCGGTGCGCCGAGAGTCTCGGCCAGGGACAGCAGGGCATCGCGCCCCGCATCCGATGCGCACCCGACCCCGGCCAGCACGATCGGCCGTGCCGCGCTCACGGCAATACCCAGCGCGGCGTCGATCTCCGCGTCGGCCGCCGCTGCCGGTCCGGGAGCGGACGACGACACCGGCCGCACCGCGACCTCGTCGGGGTGCTCTTCCCAGAGGTGCTCCACCGGAACGCTGAGCACATATGGTCGACGTTCTCGAACGCTCAGATCGAGGGCTTGCAGGGCACACTCCGCACCCGCGTCACCGGATCGGACTCGCAGGAATCCGGCCCCGGTCGCCCCGACCACCAGTTCCTGATCCAGGTGCTGGGCATGGGATCGGCGCTCGCCCAGGTCCCCCGCGATGACCAGGAGTGGGCGGCCGGCGCGCACCGCGTCGATCAGCGCCGTCACGGCGTTGGACAGCCCCGGCCCGTGGGTGACGGTCGCCAGACCGATGCAGTCCGCGAGCTGCGCATATCCGGAGGCCATGGCCACTGCACCGGACTCGTGCACCGCGGATACATACCTGCGGCCGTGCAGTGCTGCGAAGCTTGCTGCGACGAACAGATTGCCGTCGCCCGCCACGCCGAACAGCGTGTCGGAGCCGCCGTTGCCGATCGCCCGGGCGATCGCCTCGTGGCAGTACATGACGAGAGTGCCGCCCTTCCGGTGTCTTCAACTGCCCGCATGCGGATGCGGCTGTTCATGCGCCGGCCCATCTCGCTGCGGGTGGCCGGCGCGCGCGGCGCCGACCACCCGCATCGACCTAGCCTCCGGCAGGCAGGAACTCGGTGGTGTAGGCACCGCCGTCCAGCTGCACCGGAGCATCCGTGACGCCCTGCTCGACGTAGATGTCCTGCAGTTGTTTCCACGCCTCGGCGTTGAAGGTTCCGAAGGTTGCCGGGTCGTCGCCCACCAGTTCCATGAACATCGGCAACTTCTTGGTGTTGTACTCGCCCTTCAGCTTGGGCTGAACCTCGAAGAACTTCGACAGCGCCTCGTCCGGATTGTCGTTGACGTACTT
>JBIQML010000412.1:0-4918 GCA_044463405.1 Nakamurella lactea
GCTGGGCGGTCAGCAGCGGATCGGGCCGCATGAACACGAACATCGCCACCGCCCCGAGGACCAGCACCGCGCCGGAGATCAGGTACCCGCCGGACAGTTTCGGCAGGTCGAACCAGGCGGCGACGCGCGCGCCCGGGGTGGCCAGGTTCGGACCGACCACTGAGCCGATGGTGGTGGACCACACCACCAGGGACAGTGTCCTGCCCCTGCTGGCGGGCCGGGCGAGATCGATGGCCGCATACCGGGACTGCAGGTTGACCGCGGTCCCGCAGCCGAACATCAGCATGCCGAGCACCAGCAGCGGCACGTTCAGGGTGGCGGCGGAGAACACCAGCACGATGCCGCCGAGGGACGCCAGCGCCCAGCCGAGGCCGAGCGCGGTGTTGCGGCCGCGGCGGCGTGCCAGCATCGCCAGTGGCAGCGCGATGGCCGCGGCACCCAGCGTGGTGCAAGTGCGGGCCAACCCGGCCATGGACTCCGATCTGGTCACCTGCTCGGCCAGCAGCGCTCCCAGGGACGCCCCGGCGCCGATGCCGACGCCGCCCACCACCTGGGCTGCGACCAGCATCCGCACCGAGCGTCGCTGGATCCGGATGACGGCCGGGTCCGCCTGCCATTCCCGGCCGCCGGGCTCCACCGCCGTGCCGCCGGCCACCGGACCGTCGCCGGGCTCCACCGCCCTGCCGCCGACCGCCGCACCGTCGCCGGCCGCAGGATTCGCTTGCCACGCCCCGCCGCGGGACGCCGCACCATTGCCGGCCGCCCCCGCGCCACCAGGTCCGATCACGACCTCCGGGATGGCGCCGACCGCATCACCGGTGGCGTCGCCCGAGGCGTCCACCGGCAGCTCGGGGACGAACTTCCCGCCGGGCCCTGCGGAATCGGCCCGGTCGGTCAGGTCGCGGCCGCTCATCCGCGTGCTTCGACCGATCCGCCCGCCCCGCCGGCGGCCGGGAGGTGGTCGGCCGCCGCGCGCGCGATCCTGTCCACGATCTCGGTGAGGATGGGCCGCGGAGTCGCCAGGTTGAGCCGGACGAACCCGTCACCGGAGGCCCCGAAGGTCGGGCCGTCGTTGACCACCACCCCGGCGCGCTGCTGGATGAACTCGCCGGGGCTGGTCGGAAGCTGCAGGGCCCGGAAGTCCAACCAGGACAGGTAGGTTCCGTCTGGCGGGCGATACACCACGCCTGGCAGCCGCTCGGCGATCAGGTCCGCCATGGTCCTGCGGTTGCCGTCCAGGTAGGCCAGCGCCTCCTCGAGCCACGGCTCGCCATCCCGGAACGCCGCGATGTTGGCCGCCACGCCGAGCGTGCTTGCCCCGTGGGTGGCAAAGGTGCCCATCTCGTCCCAGCGCGCCCGATCCGCGTCGTTGGTCAGCAGCATCGTCGCGCACTTCATCCCGGGCAGGTTCCATGCCTTCGACGCGGAGGTGGCGGTCAAGGTGTGCCCGGCCGTCACCTCGCTGAGCGACGCGTACGGAACGTGCCGCGGCCCGCCCGGATACACCAGCGGGGCGTGGATCTCGTCCGAGAACACCCGGCCGCCGTGCCGGGCGACCACCTCCGCCAGCGCGCGCAACTCCCGCGCGGTGAACACCCGCCCCAGCGGGTTGTACGGGTTGCACAGGATCATCAGGTGGCCACCGGCGGCGAATGCGCTGTCGATGCCGTCCAGATCCAGGGTGTAGTAGCCGCGGTCGCCGCGCATCGGCACCTGGATGATCTCCCGGCCAAGGAACGGCGGCACCGACAGGAACGGCATGTACGCCGGGGTGGGAAGCACCACCGGAGACCCGGGCCGGGAGAAGTGCGTGATCGCCACCTCGAGGCCCTTGATCACGTCCGGCAGCGGGTGGATGTCGGCGCTGTCGACCGTCCAGCCGTAGCGCCGCTGCTGCCAATCGGCGACCGCCTCGGCGAGCTCCGCGGACATCCACTGCGGCAGGTAGCCGAAGTTGTAGCGGACGATCTGCTCCTGCATGGCGGCCACGATGGGCGGCGCACACCCGAAGTCCATCTCGGCGATGAACGCGCCGATCTCCCCTTCCGCCGGAAAGGACCACTTCACGCTGCCGCGGGCGCGAAGTTCCCGGGCGGTGGTCGCGTCGATCGTGTCGGCCAGTGTCATGTGGGCTCCGTCTGCTCGTCTTGCTGCTGCGTCGTTGCCAGGTCCGTGCGATGGCCGTGCTGGCTGCCTCGCTGTCAGCATGGTCGCCGGGATCAATCGTGCCCGCTGGTATCGCGGGTGGTGACGCGCGGTCGCCCCCCGCTCCCCGGCAAACCGGGCGGCGATGAACACCGCCGAGCCGTGCGCTGCCCCGCCAGCGCCGGCGACGCGCCGAACGGCAGCGAGTATCCGGCGATCACCCAGCCCCGGCCGCCGGCGGACGGCGCCGGATCGCGCTGCACGGTCGGCAGCGGGCGTCAGGGCGCGCAAGGTCGTCGGGACTTCCAGCCGCGACATCATCGGGACGTCGAGCAAGAACGAGGATGTGGACGCCGGGCAGCTGTCCCGGCGGGCGTGGTCCTTGCGGGTCCCGATCGCGGACGCTTATCGCACCGCCGCTACGGCAGAACCGTCACCGAGGAGCGCGAGACCACGTAGGAACCCCAGCCGCCGGCGGTGTACCCGGTCGCGCACTGCTCGCCGATCGCGATGGTGTGGGTGCCGGCCGGGATCACGTCCTTCGTCACGCCGCTCATGGTGTCGAAGTACAGGATCGTGTTGGAGTACGGACGGAAGGTGGCCGTGCTCGCCACGGGCGTGCCGTCGACCATCAGGTAGTACCACGCGCCGGCCTGCGACGGGTTGGAGCACGAGTAGTAGCCGGCGAACGTCTTGCTGACCAACCAGCGACCGCTCGTGGTGGTGGTGACCGTCTCGGTCAGGCCGCTCTCCGTGCGGTCCGGATTCAACGCGGGCACGTTCACGCCGGCCGTCTCGACGTGCTCGCTGGTCGTCCAGTAACCGGTGACGTCCACCACGATGCCGGCCGGTGCGTCGTAGGCCCTGATGGACACGTCGAAGGTGCCGCTGCCCAGCGTCATGGTGGCGCCGGTGGTGCTGATCGGGCCCTTCTGATAGTGCGCGATCGAGGCGTTCGGCGCGCTCTGCCCGTACGGCCAGGCGCGGAAGTAGCCGGTGCCGCCGATGTGCACCGCGGACACCGACACGGTGATGGCGTTGGCCAGCTCCGGGATGCCGCAGCCGCCGGAGGTGCCGCCCTGCGCGTCGAAGCCGGTGCTGCCGCGGATCAGGTAGCTGCGGGTGGCCCCGGCGGCGAACTGGCCGCCGCCGGACCGGGTGTCGATGATGCGGCAGGGCGTGATCGGCACGTACTCCTGCATCGGTAGCCCGTCGGCGCCGGCGGCCAACGCGGCCCCGGCCGACCGGATGTCGGCCGGGACGGCGGGCGAGCTGGCGCCCGCGATCGTGGAGGAACCGACCGTCCCGCCGAACAGCAGCAGGCCGGCGGCGGCGGCGGTGACGCAGTGACGGATTCCATGGCCCATGGTGTTCCTCCTGGGGAACGTTCCGATTCCTGGCGATCGGGGTTAACTGGGCATTATGCGGCCTGCCGTGCCGGTGCGGGGAGAGTTCGCCGGAACTGCAGGACGGCCGCTCAGCAGACCGCTTGGATGTAGAACGACGTGTCGTGCTGGGCGCTGCTGGTCCCCTGGTCGTGGATGTAGATGTGCGCCTGGTTGACGTTGCCCAGTTGCGGACCCACGGCGACCGCCCAGTTGTAGGCGTACGGGGTCACGACGAACGAGCACTTGGACACGTTCGTGTCGAAGGTGACCAGGTAATTCCCGGTGGAGACGTGACTGGAGGCCAGCACCCGGGGGGTGGCGAATTGCAGGGAGCCGTCCAGGCCGACGAGGGCCGCCATCTGGGGCGCGAAGTAGCCCGTGACGTCCACCACGATGCTGGCCGGCGCGGAGTATGCCCTGATGTTCAGGTCGTACGCGCCGCCGGCGTCTCCGAGGGTCATGGTGGCACCGGTGGTGGTGATCGGGCCGACCTCGTAGTGCGCGATGGAGGCGTTCGGTGTGCTCTGCCCGTACGGCCAGGCCCGGAAATACCCCGTGCCGCCGATGTTCACCGACGAGACCGACACCATGATCCCGGTGGCGCTCGGCGGTATGCGGCACCCGCCGGGAGTGCCGCCTTGCGCCTCGAAGCCGGTGGTGCCGCGGATCCGGAAGGCCCGGGTGGCGTTGGCAGCGATCTGCCCGCCCGCTGCGCGGGTGTCGATGATCCGGCACGGGGTGATCGGAACGAAGATCGTCTCCAGCACCGGTGGTGCCACGACCGCCGCGGGAGCGGCAGGTACACCCTGCGGAGCGGTCGAGTCGTTTCGGTCGGGACCGGCGGCGATGGCGACTCCGGTGCCGACCAGGCAGCCGGCGGCGAGCGCCACCGCGGTGGCGATCGCGACAGTGCGGAAACGGGGCATGACGGGCTCCCTGATGGGTCGGTGGCGCACGCCAGATGCGCCGGATCGCCCGAAAGGAGCAGCGGAGCGGGAGGATGATACGGCTCCCCCCGCGCGGTCGGCCCCGGCCGATCGGCACCGCCGCGGCTACTGGCCGGGCGCCGGCGGAAGCACCGGCATGCTCCTCCACAGGTGACCGAATTCCGCGCGTGTGTCGCTGCGGCGTTCGGACTCGGCAGCGGACCAGTGGTCCAGCAGGAGGCGCTCGGCGGGGTCGACATCCCGGTCCTCGGCCAGCCGATCGGTCACGGTGAGAGCGGTGACGGCGTCCTGGTGGGCGCCCAGCACGTCCTGCACTCCCTCCACCTCCGTGGCGAACGCCGCGATGGCCTCGCCGAACGGGCCGCCGGAACCGGCAGCGGCCTCGGCCGCATACCGCACCGTCTTGGCGTCCTTGCGCACCCGGTGCATCCGCTCGGC
>JBIQML010000413.1:0-4913 GCA_044463405.1 Nakamurella lactea
GCCCAGACGCAGGTCCCGGTGGTCAACGGCGTGCCGTCCACCAGCCGCGACCAGCAGCCGACCTGATCGGCGCGTTTCCACAGCCTGATTCCTGACTGAGGCCCCAACCCGGATTGTCCGGGTCGGGGCCTTCGTCGATCTCAGGCCGGGTGATGGCTGCCCCCGGGATGTCTCAGATCTTGCGGACCACCGCGACGACCTTGCCGAGCACCGACGCCTCGTCGGCCTGGATGGGCTCGTACGCGGCGTTGTGCGGGATCAGCCACAGGTGACCGTCGCGTCGGCGGAACGTCTTGACCGTGGCCTCGCCGTCGATCATGGCAGCGACGATGTCGCCGTTCTCGGCGCTCGGCTGCTGGCGCACCACGACCCAGTCGCCGTCGGTGATCGCCGCGTCCTGCATCGAGTCGCCCACCACCCGCAGCAGGAACGTGCTGCCCTCGCCCACGATCTCCCGGGGCAGCGGGTAGACATCCTCGATGGCCTGCTCGGCCAGGATCGGGCCGCCGGCGGCGATCCGTCCGACCATCGGCACGTACGCCGGCGCTGCCCTGCCACCGCGCGCGACACCGTCGGCGACCTCCTCGGCGGGACGGATGTCCACCGCCCGCGGGCGGTTCGCATCCTTGCGCAACAGGCCCTTGCGCTGCAGCGCGTCGAGCTGGTACGCCACCGACGAGGGCGACTTCAGCCCGACGAGCTCGCCGATCTCCCGAACGCTGGGCGGATATCCGCGTTGCGCGATCGATTCCCGAATGACCTGCAGAACCTTGCGCTGACGCATGGTCAGAGCCTTGCCGCTGGGGTCGGTCTCCGGGAACGGGACCACCTCCGCGGGTGATTTGTCCTTGCGTGAGCCGGCCATCTGATGCCTACCTCTCCGCGCCGTCGGCGCTCTCTGTTCATTCGAACACTGCGACTACTATATAACAATTCAAACACTAGTGCTAGGAAATCACGTTCCGATCTTCCGCACTGTCGGACCGGTGGTGTACAACTCGGTCAGCAGTTCGATAGAACGCTCGTTCGGCAGGAGCATACATCTGCCGGACGACCACGGCCCCTCACCGCGAGGGGCATGTCGAGCAGGTGAGGTGCACCATGACCGTTCAGGCCATCACGAGGACCGGCGGCCGCCGATACGGGCCCACAGCACTGGCGGCGCGGGCGCACCGGGATGCGGCGCCTGCGCGGGACGAGGATGTGCGGATCGTCGGCCGCGGGTACGCCGGTGACCCGTGCACGGCCGTCGCGCCGCCCCGCGTCGACCGCACGACCCGGCGGGTGCGGCGCGTGGGCCAGGACTCCACCCGTCCACGGTCGGGGATGGTGGACTACGCCCGCCCGCCGGCCGCGGCGACGTGCCACCAGGGCAGCGCGGCCGGCCCGTACCGGATGGGCAGGTGGGCGCGGCTATCGATGACGCTGATCGTGACGGCGGCCATCATCGTCGGGGCGCTCACGGTGCTGCTTCGGCCGGACTCGATGTCGACCCGGTTTGTCACCGTGCAGCCGGGCGACACCCTGGCGTCGATCGCACAGCGCGACATGTCCGGATGGGATCCGGCGAGGGCGATGGCGGAGATCGCGTCGCTCAACCACCTGGAGCGGCCCGCCGTTCGGGCCGGGACGGTCTTGCGCATCCCGGCAGGGGGGTGACGGTGGTGCCGGTAGGGGCGGCCCGGGGACCCATGACGGCGTCCCACACCCTGGGGTTGGACGCCCGGATGCCGTGTGGCGCGCCGCGCGGCACAACACGCCGGTGGATGCTTGCAAAACGTCGGCCGGAGACCTAGCTTGGACCCCTACATCTTGTAGTTACACAGGTGTAAGTTGTCCACAGGTTGGGGTATCTCGATACCAGGGTTATCCCCACGATGGCCCGGGTTGTGCACCGGTGATGCACATCCCGGTCCACATCGGGCCCGGTGGCGCGACGTACCTGCGAGAGGAAGTGGTCGCCGATGCGCTGTCCGTTCTGCCGGCACGCCGACTCGCGCGTCATCGACTCCCGCGAGGTGGAGGACGGCCAGGCGATCCGCCGCCGCCGCTCCTGCCCCGAGTGCTCCCGCCGGTTCACCACGGTGGAGGAGACGGTGCTCTCGGTCGTCAAGCGCAGTGGCGTGACCGAACCGTTCAGCCGCACCAAGGTGGTGGACGGTGTTCGTCGGGCCTGCCAGGGCCGCCCGGTCGATGAGGACGCGCTGGCGCTGCTCGCGCAGCAGGTCGAGGAGGCGGTGCGCGCCACCGGATGCGCCGAGGTGCCCAGCCAGGAGGTCGGGTTGGCGATCCTGGGTCCGCTGCGGGACCTGGACGAGGTCGCCTACCTGCGCTTCGCCTCGGTCTACCGCGCGTACACCAGCGCGGACGACTTCCTGGAGGAGATCCTGGCGCTGCGCTCCGAGCATCCGAGGGGTGGTGCGGATGCGCCGGAGGGGGACACGCCCGAGGAGCCGCGCGCCGATGGCGTGCGCGGCGATCTCGACGCGAGGGTCCGGCAGGCCGTCGGGCATCCACCTCGGCCACCGGTCGGGGTCGGCTGATCGGCCGGTTCCGCCGCCACCGCTCGACATCGCTTTTCCTTCGGCACCAGTTTGAAGACATCACCATGGCCCGGGGGGCCGTGGACAACACCACGATCGGGAAGGGAATCCCCACCATGACGGAAACCGTCGGCTCCGCCGCAGCGGCATCCAACGGCAGCGCCTCGGCCAGCGGCGGCTCGCGCCGGCGCGGCAGCAGCCGGAGCGGGCTGCGCCTGCAGCGGCTGTACACCACCGAGGGCGTGCACCCCTACGACGAGGTGACCTGGGAGCGGCGCGACGTCGTCATGACCAATTGGCGCGACGGCTCGATCAACTTCGAGCAGCGCGGCGTGGAGTTCCCCGACTTCTGGTCGGTCAACGCCACGAACATCGTCACCAGCAAGTACTTTCGCGGCGCGGTGGGCACCCCGCAGCGCGAGTCGAGCCTGCGGCAGATCATCGACCGGGTGGTGACGGCCTACACCACCGCCGGCACCGAGAACGGCTACTTCGCCAGCGAGGACGACGCGCAGATCTTCGCCGACGAGCTCACCTGGATGCTGCTGCACCAGGTCTTCGCGTTCAACTCCCCGGTCTGGTTCAACGTGGGAACCGATGCGCCGCAGCAGGTGTCGGCATGCCAGCCGTACGACGCCCTGGTGAGCACGCCGGCCGGTCTGGTGCCGATCGGCAAGCTTGTCGTTGACGACGCGGTCGGGTCCAAGGTCTACGACGCGCATGGACTGACGACGGTGCTGGCCACCAAGTACAACGGTGTCAAGGAGGTCCTGAGGATCCACACCAAGGCGGGCCACACGCTGGATGTGACCGCAGACCACCTCGTGTGGCGCAGCAGCGGGGAGGGCACCGGGCGCTTCGTCCCGGCGGGCGAATTGGTAGCCGGCGACAGCTTGGAATGGCACCGGCGGCAGTCACACGGAGAACAGGAGATCCGGACGCGCGACATCGCCGAGGCGGCGTTGGCCGGCTGGTTGCAGGGTGACGGCTTCGTGGGCCAGTACGAGGGCACCAACCGGTCGCTGACGATCGAGGCGATGACGGTGACGGACGCCGAACTCGCATGGGTGACCAAGGCCATCGACGTGGTGTTCCCCGACGTGCACCGTCATGAGCGGACGGTGCAGACCCAACGCGACGACCTCGACTGCCGCCGGACAAGGTTGTACGGGAGCGCGTTGAGCGAGTTCGTCGAGTCCTGGGGCCTTCGCACTCGCGGCGCGGACCAGGTCGTCCCAGAGCGGATGTTCACCGCTCCGCTGCCCGTGGTGGCGGCGTACCTGCGCAGCCTGTTCCAGGCCGAGGGATTCGTGTCGGCTCGCGAACGGTCCACTCTGGTCGGCATGGCGCTGATCTGCGAGGAGCTGGTCCGTGGCGTGCAGGCGCTGTTGAGCCGTTTCGGCATCTTCGCCCGCGTCGGGCGCAAGGTGGACAAGCGGCCGGATCGGCACGACCTGTGGGAGATCCGCATCCAGAACGACTGCGACAGGCGGATCTTCGCCGACGAGATCGGATTCATCGACCCGGTCAAGGCGGACAAGCTCGATGCCTCGTTCGAGAAGGCGGGTCGCGGCGCGCCCGATGTGAAGCGCCTGCAGATCGCCAGCGTTGAGTCACGTGGCGAGATGGACGTCTACGACATCCAGACCGACAGCGGCGAGTACCTGTCCGCCGGCGGCCTGC
This sequence comes from Nakamurella lactea, assembly GCA_044463405.1. Lineage (GTDB taxonomy): Bacteria > Actinomycetota > Actinomycetes > Mycobacteriales > Nakamurellaceae > Nakamurella > Nakamurella lactea_B. The sequence goes on from JBIQML010000413.1 coordinate 4,227, forward strand.
GAGTGCACAACTGTTTCATCCTCGCGGTGGACGACACGATGGAGTCGATCCTCAACTGGTACCGCGAGGAGGGTCTGATCTTCAAGGGCGGCTCGGGGGCCGGTCTCAACCTCTCCCGCATCCGCTCGTCCAAGGAGTTGCTGTCCTCCGGTGGCGGCGCGTCCGGCCCGGTGTCGTTCATGCGCGGCGCGGATGCGTCGGCGGGCACCATCAAGTCGGGCGGCGCCACCCGGCGCGCCGCCAAGATGGTGGTGCTGGACGTCGACCATCCCGACATCACCGAGTTCATCGAGACCAAGGCCAAGGAGGAGAACAAGATCCGGGTGCTGCGCGACGCCGGGTTCGACATGGACCTCGGCGGCGAGGACATCGTCTCGGTGCAGTACCAGAACGCCAACAACTCGGTTCGGGTGTCGGACGAGTTCATGCGCGCGGTGGAGTCCCAGGGGCAGTTCGGCCTGCGCGCCCGAAAGACCGGCGAGGTCATCGAGACCGTCGACGCCAAGGATCTGTTCGACAAGATGACGCAGGCGGCCTGGGAGTGTGCCGACCCTGGCATCCAGTACGACGACACCATCAACGACTGGCACACCTGCCCGGAGTCCGGCCGCATCAATGCCTCCAACCCGTGCAGCGAGTACATGCACCTGGACAACTCCTCGTGCAATCTGGCCTCGCTGAACCTGT
>JBIQML010000414.1:0-4909 GCA_044463405.1 Nakamurella lactea
GCCACGAGGACACCGACGAGCTGTTCCTGGTGGTCGACGGCGAGCTCACCGTCCAGTTTCGTGATCGCGACGACGTCGTGCTGCGCGCCGGACAGCTGTCCGTGGTGCCGCGCGGGGTCGAGCACTGCCCGCGGTCGGATGGTGAGGTCCACGCCGTGCTGATCGAGCCGGTCGGGGTGATCAACACCGGCGACGCGGGCGGCCCGCTCACCGCCAGCTACGACGACTCGCTCGCCTGAGCGGCCAGCGGCTGCTTCACGGGCGCGGCGGCACCCGAGGGCCGACCGTCGTCAGCCCGTTGAGATCGGCAGCGCGGCAGACCGGTCTCACCCGGGGCGTCCCCGGCGGATCTGACCCGGCGACCGTCCGGGCCCGATCATCGTTTCGGCAGCCTCTTCAGGAAGCTGTCCAGCAGCGCGTTGGTGCGGTGGGAGTCGTTGCCCCCCACGATCAATGCCGAGAAGGCCAGGTCGCCACGGAACCCGACCGTCCAGGCGTGCGCCTGGATGTCGCCCTTGGAGTTGATGTACTCCGCGGTGCCGGTCTTCGCGTAGACCTTCCCGGCGTCCTGCATGTCCCGCGCGGTGCCGTCGGTGACGACGGCCCGCATCATCGTCCGGATGCCGGTCCGGACCGCCTTCGGCCGCGGCGGCGCCGGGTGGTCCACCGTGGTCTTGGTGCCACGGATCAGCACCGGCGTCGGCATGTTCCCGGTCGCCGCGGTCGCCGCCATCAGGGCCTCGGAGAACGCCGTCACCAAGTCCGTGCCCTGGCCGAAGCCGTTCTCCGCCCGCTGCAGGATCGAGCCGGCGTCCTGGATCTTGCCGGTCAGCGTGATGATGCCCTTGACGTCGAAGTCCAGGCCGATGCCGTACTGCTTGGCGACCGTTGGCAGCGCATCGTCGGGCAACTTCGAGGACAGCATGGCGAAGGTCGTGTTGCAGGAGTGCGCGAACGCGGTGGTGGCCGTCACCGTTCCCAACTCGAATCCCTCGTTGTGAATGGTGCGGTTGTCCACCGTCCACGCGCCCGGGCACTGCACCTCGGTGGTCGGGGTGATCAGCTTGTGCTCGATCGCGGCCGAGCCGGTGACGATCTTGAACGTCGATCCGGGCGGGTACTGGCCGGTCAGCGCGATGGGCCCCTGCGCGTTGGCGGCGGCGTTCTGCGCCACCGCGAGGATCTCGCCCGTGGAGGGTTGGATCGCCACGATCGCCGCCGGCTCCTTGACCGGCTTGAGCACCTTCTCCGCCGCCTCCTGCACGGCCGGGTCCAGGGTCAGCGTCACCTTGGGGCCGGGGACCGGGGGCTTCTCCGCGAGGGTCTCCAACTCGTCGCCGGCCGCGTCCACGCTGGCGATCCGCCAGCCGGGCTTGCCCTTGGCGAGTTTCTGCGCCACCGGGATGGCCTGCTCGAGGATCTCCTTGGCGAAGTCCTTGGTGGGCGGAAGGTTCCGCACGGTCGACGGCAGGCTGACGCCCTGAATCTTGGCCAGCCCGGTCCGGACCGTGTCGAAGTCACCCTCGCGCAGGTTCACCACGGTGTAGCTGTCCTGGCCGTCGCTGCGGGCCGCCGTCACCGCCGCCCGGATGGACTTCGCGGTGATCGTCTTGTCGAACCTGTGCACCAGCCCGGCCACGGCGGTCGCGGTGGCGGCCACGTCGGCGACCTTGTCCACCAGGACCACCACCGAGTACACCCGGATAGGTGAGATCAGTTGCGCATCATGGCGGTCCACGATGGTGCCGGGCGTGGTCGGTGTGGTCCGGACCACCAGGGTCTGCTGCGGGCCCAGCTTGGGATGCACGATCGCCGGGGAGAAGTCCAGCAGCCAGCCGGACCCGGAGTCGGGACGGGTCCAGGTCCAGGGCACCTGGTAGCTCCAGGTGCCGACCACCGGGAGCGTCCAGGTGACGGTGGCGGTGACGGTGGCACTGGTGTCGGACCCGGTGCTCACCGGGCCGGGGCTGATGGCCAGCTTGGTGGCCTTCAGGTCCTTGGCGACGGTCGTCATGAGCAGGGCGGCGGCCGCGGGATCGGTGGTCAGCAGCGACGCGTCATGCGTGCGGCCGGCCTGCCAGTCGGCGGCAAAGGTGGTCACGGTCTGGTCGATCCCCGCTCCGGCCTTCGGCCCGGACCCAGTCCCCGAGCCCGATCCCGTCGCGGCGCTGCCCTGCTGGGTCGGGGAGCTGATCCCCGGGTGGGTGCAGCCGGCCAGCAGCACCAGCACGCACGCCGCCACCGTCAGCAGGGCGCGCCGGGACGCCCGCAGCGAGCGCGATCGGACCGAGACCACCACGGGAGCAAGTATCCCAACCTGCGCCCTGCCGACCGGCCTGACGCGCCGCCGGCACCCGGCCCGCACCGGTGTCAGAACAGCACCGACGCGAAGGTGCCCACCTGGTGGAACCCCACCCTGGCATAGACGGCCCGGGCGGCGGTGTTGTGCGCGTTGACGTAGAGGCTGGGCAGCCGCCCGAGCTGCTGCGCCGCCCGCACCACCGCGGCGGTGGCCGACGCCGCCACCCCGCGGCCGCGCCAGTCCGGATGCACCCACACGCCCTGGATCAGCGCCACCCGGGAGGACAGCGCGCCGATCTCGGCCTTGAACACCACCCGCCGACCGTCGAACCGGGCGAACGCCCGCCCCGCCGACAGCAACCCGGCCACCCGCGCCCGGTAACCGCTGCCCCCGTCACCGGCGGTGGGATCGGTGCCGACCTCCTCGGTGAACATCGCCACCGCGGCCGGGAAGTAGTCATCCAGCCGGCTGGCCGGCACCGGCAGCACGAGCGGGTCCGCGGCCACCGCGGGGGCGTCCGGGCAGGCCAGCAGCGGCTGGTCCGGCCGCACCTCGCGGGCGTGGCCCCACGCCGGCGCCAGATGCTGCCACAGCGGCAGGGTGGGGCCGGCGTGCCCGACGATCGAGGCGCAGGTCCGGCCGCGGCGGCCCAGCGCCTCGCCGAGCACCGCCAGCGCGGGTCCCTCGCCGGTGAGCGGGATGAGGTTCACCCCGGCGAAGCACAGCGCGCTGCGGCCGCCGTCCACCCCCCAGAAGGAGCCGCCGAGCAGTTGCCGGTCCATGCCGGCCTGCTCGAACCGGGAGGACACCAGGCAGGAGCCGACCGGGTCTGCGGCCAGTACCTCCGCGACGGTGTGGCCGGCGGACCGGCCGAGCTGGCGGGCTCCGGAGGTCAGGAACCGCCCGCGCAGGCCGGGGGCCGCCATCGCGTCAGCCTGTCCTGAATCGGCGCTGCTCAGCCGAGGCTGACGCTGGGTTCGCCGCTGGGCACCCCGTCGGCACGCATCCCGTCGGCGATGCGCATGGCTTCCTCGATCAGCGTCTCCACGATCTCGGACTCCGGCACCGTGCGGATCACCTCGCCCTTGACGAAGATCTGACCCTTGCCGTTGCCGGAGGCCACCCCGAGGTCGGCCTCCCTGGCCTCGCCGGGGCCGTTGACCACGCAGCCCATCACGGCCACCCGCAGCGGCACGTCCATGCCCTCCAGCCCGGCGGTCACCTCGTTGGCCAGCTTGTACACGTCCACCTGGGCGCGCCCGCAGGACGGGCAGGAGACGATCTCCAGGCCGCGCTCGCGCAGGTTGAGCGACTCCAGGATCTGCAGCCCGACCTTGACCTCCTCCACCGGAGGGGCGGACAGCGACACTCTGATGGTGTCCCCGATGCCCTTGCTCAGCAGCGCCCCGAACGCCACGGCGGACTTGATGGTGCCCTGGAACGCCGGTCCGGCCTCCGTCACCCCCAGGTGCAGCGGGTAGTCGCACTGCTCGGCCAGCAACTCGTAGGCGCGCACCATCACCACCGGGTCGTGGTGCTTGACGGAGATCTTGATGTCCCGGAAGTCGTGCTCCTCGAACAGCGAGCACTCCCACAGCGCCGACTCGACCAGCGCCTCCGGGGTGGCCTTGCCGTACTTCTCCAACAGCCGCCTGTCCAGCGAGCCGGCGTTGACGCCGATCCGTATCGGCGTGCCGTGATCCTTGGCCGCCTGCGCGATCTCGCGGACCTGATCGTCGAACTTGCGGATGTTGCCGGGATTGACACGGACGGCCGCGCACCCCGCTTCGATGGCGGCGAAGACGTACTTGGGCTGGAAGTGGATGTCGGCGATGACGGGGATCTGGGACTTGCGCGCGATGGCCGGCAGCGCCTCCGCGTCGTCGCTGGACGGCACGGCCACCCGCACGATCTGGCAGCCGGAGGCGGTGAGCTCGGCGATCTGTTGCAGGGTGGCATTGACGTCGGCGGTGACGGTGGTGCACATGGACTGCACCGACACGGGATAGTCGCTACCCACCCCGACGGAGCCCACCATCAGCTGCCGGGTCGGGCGGCGGGGTGCCAGCACCGGCACCTGCCGATCGGCGGGCATGCTCGGCATGCCCAGGCCCACGTACTGCCCCGGTGAGGCGCTTCCGTTGTCCGTCGTCATCTGCCCTGACCCTGCGAGCTGCGTCATCTCTCCTGGTCTCCCTCGGCGCGCGGCCGGGATCGTCCGTTCCTTCAGCCTCCGCCGGCGCCGCCACCTGCGTCACCGGGTGCCCTCTACCCAGACAGCTGCACCGGGTTGACGATGTCGGCCACCGCGGTCAGCAGCGACAATCCGATGAACAGCAGGGCGACCACATAGGCCACCGGCATCAGCGTAGCCACGTCGAACGGCCGGGGCCGGGCGCGACGCCGCAGCGCCGCCCAGCCACGCCGGATCCAGTCGATGACCGCGCCCAGGATGTGCCCGCCGTCCAGCGGCAGCAGCGGCAGCAGGTTCAGCAGGAACAGGCTCATGTTGAACCCGGCCAGCAGGTTGAGCACCATGGCCAGCTTGTCCTGCACGGTCCACTGCTGATCGGCCAGGATCTCCCCGCCGATCCGGCCGGCGCCGAT
>JBIQML010000415.1:0-4906 GCA_044463405.1 Nakamurella lactea
AGGATGTGCTTGGCCAGCGTCTCGTGGACCTGGCCCGGCGCCACCCGGCTCGCAGTAATATTTCCCGTTAGAGTCGATGTAGTCCGCATAATTTGGAGTCTAAACGGTCTCCATCGAAAAATCAGTCACCTGATCGGGCTAGCCACCGTGTATGACGCCGTCCTGCGGCGCCGCCGCTCGGGGGCCGCGTCCGGCGGCGAAGCTGGCGATCGGTGAATCCGGCGCGGATGACGCCGTTCGGCGGCGCAGCCGCCGCGGGCTGCGTCATACCCGTGCATCGACGCGGCAAACGGCGGAGCAGCCGATCAGCCCTGCTTGACGAGGTCCGCGCCCTTCTCGGCGATCATCATCGTCGGTGCCATGGTGTTACCGCTGGTCAAGCGCGGCATGACCGAGGAGTCGATGACGCGCAGCGCGTCGATGCCGCGTACCTTGAGTGTCGGATCCACCACGGACGCGTCATCGGCACCCATGCGGCAGGTGGACACGGGGTGGTAGTCGCACGAGGCATATTGCCGGATGTATGCCAGGAGCTCGGCGTCCGTTCGGGCATTCGGGCCGGGCAGCCGCTCGTGGTCGATGTACCGTGCGATCGGGTCGAGCGACAGGACTTCACGGATCGTGCGGATCTGGTGCACGGCCATCTCCCGGTCCTTCGCGGCCGTCAGGTACTGCGGGTCGATCAGCGGTTCGTCGGTCGGGTTCGCCGACCGCAATCGTACGGAGCCCACCGATTCCGGGCGCAGGAACGTCGAGTTGATCGTGAACCCGTGACCCCCGATGCGGGTCTGGCCGCCGCGCACCACCGTGGCGGGCGCGATATGGATTTGCATGTCCGGCCGGTCCGCCGCGGGGGAGGTGAAGAAGCCTCCGCCCTCCACGATCACGGAGGCGGCAGGCCCCGTGCGCGTGAGTATCCATTTCATGCCAGGTCCGAGTAGCGCCGGGAATCGGTCCAGGCCGTCATAGCCGATGCGATCCTTCAACGCGAGATGCACATTGCTGTTGAGGTGATCCATGAGGTGCTTGCCGACGTTCGGTGAGTCATGCACCACCGGGATGCCCAGCGCCGACAGTTCGTCGGCTGCGCCGATGCCGGACAGCATGAGCAGCCGCGGGCTGTTGATCGCCCCGGACGCCAGGAGGATCTCGCGGTTGGCCCGGATGACGCTGCGTCGGCCGCGCCGCACCACCTCGACTCCGACGGCGGCGCCCCGCTTGACCACGATCCTTATCGCGCGCATCCCTGTCCGCACGGACACATTCCGTCGTTTCAGGGCGGGGTGGAGGAACGCCGCGCCTTGCGACTTGCGCATCCCGCCCCGGGCGACGACCTGGTACAGCCCCGTTCCGTACATCGAGGCGCCGTTGAAGTCGGTGTTGTACGGCAGCCCCCAGGCGTGCGCCGATCGGACGAAGGCTTTCGACAGGATGTGCGGGTTGATCTGGTCGGAGACGGGTTGCGGGCCGTCGGCGCCGTGGAACTCGTCGACCAGCCGGTCGTTGTCCTCCGACTTGCGGAAGTACGGCAGAACTTCGTCGTACGACCAGCCGCGGCAGCCCGCCGCTGCCCACGCGTCGTAGTCCTCGCGCTGGCCGCGGATGTAGATCATCGCGTTGATCGACGAGGAGCCGCCGAACGTCTTGCCTTGCGGATACCAGATCTCGCGGTTGTCCAGTTCGGCCTGCGGCACGGTATGGAACCGCCAGTTCACCGACTTGCCGAACAGGAATCCGCAGCCGCCGGGGACGTGGATCATCGGATTGAGATCACGGCTGCCCGCCTCGATCACCAACACGCGTACGTGCGGATCCTCCGACAGGCGATTGGCCAGAACGCTGCCGGCAGTGCCCGCACCGATGATGACATAGTCGTAGTTCGTTGTTGCCATCGTGCCGACAGTCCTTCTATCTCGCACCGTTGGTCGGTGTGGGGGAGGTTGCGCGGGCGTCGCTCTGCTCGCTGAGCTCGAGGGCTTCCAGCAGGTAGTGGTCGCCCCACATCACCGATTCGTCCACTCCGAGGTTCTTGGCGCGGTGGTAGATGGCATGTTTGATGATGCCCTCCCATCCAGGGGTGTCCGCGGCAAGGAACTGCGTCGTACGCAGCGTTCGCAGGATGACGTTGGCGTAGTCACGGTAGCGTTCGCCGCTCGGCCCCGCGCTCTGCGAGTCCAGCGCGTCGGCCAGCCGAAGCATCCCGGCGGCCGCAATCGCGCTGGCGGACGATTCGAACGGCGGCACCGGGTCGGCGTCCGTCCAGTCATTCGGTGGTACGCCGACCGCGGCCGTCTCCGAGATGTAGAAATCCGCGCAGCTCTGCGCCGTGGCCAGCATCTCCGTCTGTCCCGTGTGCTCGAAGACGGACGAGAAACCGTAGATCGCCCAAGCCTGGCCGCGGGCCCAGGACGAGTCAGAGCGGCTGCCCTGATGGGTGGCCGCGTGTAGGAACTCGCCGGTGGTGGTGTCGAACCAGCCTTCGTGCAGCGTGCTGCCGTCGCCGCGAACCAAGTATCGGCGGGTGGTCTCGCTATGCCGAAGGGCGATGTCCGTCAGGCTCGGGTCGTCGGCGTACTCGGCGGCGCGCAGGATGATGCCGACATTCATCATCACGTCGATGAATGTCGAACCGGCATCGACCCAGGTACGGAGGTAGCCGCCAGGCTCCTGCATGCGGCCCGCCATGGTTCGTCCGCCGGTGATCAGCACTTCGCGGGCGTGCTCGTCGTGCTCGTAGTCGTACCACCGACCGAAGCTCGGTTCCAGCAGGAAGCCGATGTCGTGGGTACCCGTATCGTTCTTGCGCGGTTCCAGGGCCAGGGTGTACTTCTTCGCCTGCTCCGCCCACCAGGAGTCGCCGGTGCGGCGGGCCAGGATCCACAGCATGCCGGCCAGGAATCCACCATTCCAGTTGGGCGCCCACTGGTCGTTGTCCAACACCCATCGGCCATGCGACGTGTACGTAGGGGTGCGACCGGGGTGCGAAGTCACCAGTGTTCGCAACTGGGATGCCGCGAATTCGAACGTTTCGGCGACCGTCAGCTCGCGTCCGGTGACAGGATCGCCATGGGTCGTCGTCATGCTCGGACCGCCTTCCGGTCCAAGAACGCCCGCACTGCCTCGTGCTGCTCCGGCGTCTGGCACAAGTCGGCGACCGCATTCGCCTCGATCTCGAGGCCGTACTCGATGCCGCCGCGCAGCCCGGCACGGATCGACGCCTTGGCCGCCTTGATGGCGTGACGGCTGTGCGCGGCGACGGTGCGCGACAGATCGACGGCGTAGTCGAGGCAGTCCTGCGCGACGGCGTTCACCAGCCCGATGGCCAGGGCTCGTTGCGCATCGATGGGCGACCCGGTCAGGATCATCTCGCTGGCGACTCCGCGTCCCACCAGCCGAGGCAGCCGTTGGGTGCCGCCCCACCCGGGGATGTTGGCCAGGGTGATTTCGGGCTGACCCAGCCGTGCGTGCGGCGCAGCGATACGCATGTCGCAGGCCATGGCCAGCTCCAAGCCGCCGCCGAAGGCGACCCCGTTGATCGCCGCGGTCACGGCGACCGGCAGGTTCGCGATGCGATCGAAGACGCGCTGGCCGCGCAGCATCTGCTCGCGCGCTCCGGAGGCGGTGAGGCCCACCAGGTTCGCGATGTCTGCGCCCGCCGAGAAGGCCTTCTCGCCGGCGCCGGTGATGACCAGCGCGCGGGTGCTGCCGTCCGCCGCCGCCTGCTCGATGGTCTCGGCCATCGCGTCCAGCGCGTCGATGACGGCGTTCGACAAAGCATTGGCCTTCGCAGGCCGGTTGATCGTCGCGATCGTCACGGCCCCGTCGGTCCGGGTCGTGACGACGTTTCCGTCGCCGGTATGGTGTGCTTCGCTCATTGCTGTTCCTCACTGGGCCGGGTCGGCAGTTCCAGCTGCATGGGTTCGTCGCGGAAGCACCGCGCGTCCATGGTCGCCACCGTGTCGGCGATTTTCGGCCGGAAGTCCATGTGCGCCAGTACGTCCCTTTCCACGTCGAGTCCGGGGGCAATCTCGGTGAGTTGCAGCCCGTCGGCGGTGAGCTGGAACACGGCTCGCTCCGTGACGTAGGTAGCAGGCTTGCCGTCGGCGACGGCCTGGGCGGCGGAAAAACTGATCTGCTCGACCTCGGCCACGAGCTTGTGCGCCCCGCCGGCCGGAACCGCAATCGGCCGAGCGGCGTCACCCGTCGCGGCGACGCCGACCGTGTAGCCACGTCCCGCGACCAGGGTTCCGACGAAGACGACCCGCTTGGCGCCCTGCGAAATGTTGATGAAACCGCCCACGCCGGGGATGCGGCCGCCGAACTGGCCGACATTCACATTGCCGGCGGCGTCCAGCTGCGCGAACGACAACACGGCGATGTCGAGCCCGCCGCCGTCGTAGAAATCGAACTGCGCCCCGGCGTCGAGGGAGGCGTCCGGGTTCACGCACATACCGAAATCGCTTCCGCCGGCAGGGGTGCCGCCGATATGGCCCTGCTCCACGGTGAAGGTGACAGCGTCGGACAGCTTCTCTTCGGCGAGTACCGCGGCGACACCGTCCGGCATGCCGAATCCGAGATTGATGATGTCCCCCTCGCGCAGCGTCAGCGCGGCGCGACGGGCGATCACCTTCCGTTCGGTCAGCGGCATGGCCGCCACGCGGCCTGCCGCCGCCCGGCCGCGACCCGTCAAATAGATGCTGTCCCGCGTCGCAACGGACAAGCGCTGCTCGGGGTCGGCGACCACGGCGTCCACCAAGATGCCCGGAATCCGAACCCGGCGCGGATCGAGGCCGTGCGCGTCGACCACATCACGGACCTGCGCGATCACCATGCCACCGCTATTGCGTGCCGCCTGCGCGGCCGCCAACGTCTCGGCGAACAGGCCCTCCTCGTCCATTGAGACATT
>JBIQML010000416.1:0-4902 GCA_044463405.1 Nakamurella lactea
TCGGTGTCGGGGTTGCGGGTGATCTCGCCAGTGTCGTTGATTCCGCTGGTCATGATGCCTGCTCCTCCGGGGGCTGCTCGGGTCCGGCGATCTCGCGCCTACCACGAACAACACCACGGGAAGCCGATTTGGTCCAGGGTCCGGACACTATGGCGCGAGTCACGGACCGGAGCCGGGTGGCCGGCCCGGCGCGGTCGGTCGTAGCGGCGGCTCAGCCGGTCGTCGCGGCCACCGGCCCGGCGCGGGCGCGGCCGATGGCGGTCGCCGATAGCGGTCCGAGACGGACGGCGACGCTGACGGTCAGCCGGAGGTCCGCGCCGTCGAGGGTGCAGTCCCGCACGGCGGCACCGTTGGACGCCGTCACCGCCGCCGCCCGCTCGCAGGCGCCCTGCCGCCCCTGCAGGACGACCGCAGCGCCGGCCAGAGCGCCCAGGTCGGCGGCGTTCTCGGCCCGACGGCGGGCTAGCAGCGCGGCCCCGAACTGCACGGCGACTCCGGTGATCGCGATCAGCGCCATCGCGCACACGCAGGCCAGCACCGTGGCCACGCCCGCCTCCCGGCGGCGCCCGACCAGACCGTCGGTTCGGCTCCCGCAGGCACGGCGTTCGCCGCCGGACGCCGCTCGGCTGGACCCTATGGCCGCTCGGGCCGACGAAGCCGTCACGGCCCCGCCGCTCCCGGTTCCCTGGCCGCGACCGCGCTCGCGCCGATCGTCACCCCGGGCAGCAACCCGCCCAGGGGCGGCACCGTCACCCGCGCGGTGACCATGTCGTCGCCGGTCAGCGTCAGCACCGATCCGGCCGGCGCCAGGCGCTGCACCGCGGACCGGGCCGCGGCATCGTCACCCCTGGCCGCCAGCCTCGCAGCCTCCCCCGCCGCATCGGTGGCGCGCAGCGCCGCGATCAGGCAGCCGATACCGGCCAGGCACAGCGCCAGCACCACCACGATCGCCGAGAGCGCGACGGCCGCCTCGACGGTCACGCTGCCGCGATCGGCGCGGTGCGTTCCCGCGGGAACGCCGGGCCACTGGCGGCGCGACCGCGCACCGCGATCGCCCGTCACCGCCGATCACCACTGCGGGGTCAACGCCGACTGCACCAGGTGGGTCAACCCCGAGACGATCGAGTCACCCGTCACGATCTTGTACAACACCGCGGCGAACGCCGCGGCCACCACGGTTCCGATCGCGTACTCGACCGTGGTCATCCCGGCGTCGGCGCGGGCACGAACCTTGCGCAGCCGCATACGGATTCGCTGAAGCATCGCTCTTCCCCTTCCCGGGCCGCACGGACCGCGGCCCGGGATCAGGATCGCGGGAACCGCCAACCCTGCAGGCGATCCGCCGGAGAATGTGGATGGAATTCGTACAGGGGGATAGCTGGGAATTGCGCAGCCTGCGACGCTGGGCCGACCCCTACACCGCCAGGCCGCGTCCCCGTCGCCCGACACACGATCGGTGCCGGCTACCCGGCAATCGCCGAGCGCAGCGGTGTTGACGGACCGCGCCATCGGCACGTACCGTTATTCAAGTAACTGCTTTAGTATCGGAGGCGGCGGTGACGACGGAGGTGACGCAGACGTTCGCCGCACTCGCGGACCCGGTCCGCAGCGCCATCGTCGACCGGCTCATCACCGGCGACGCCACCGTGGGCCAGATCGCCGAGATGTTCCCGATCACCATCCAGGCCGTCTCGCAGCAGATCGGGACGCTGGAGCGCGCCGGCCTGGTGACCAGACACCGCGAGGGCCGGAGCCGACGCGTGCATCTGGAGGCGGCACGCATCGAGCGCGCCGCCGGCTGGCTGGAGGCCAGGCGGCAGCGCCTCGAGGAGCGGTATCAGCGCCTGGACGACGTGCTGGCCGACGTCCTCGACGCTCAGCGCGTCCCCGACATCCGCAGCACCACAGCGAATGTCGAAGCAACAAGCCCCGGAAAGGATCCAGCATGACCGAGCACGACATCCGTCGACCCGGTGCCACCGAGCACACCCGGGTCGGCGAGCAGAGCATCCGGCACCGACGCGAGTTCGCGGCACCGGCGGCCCTGGTGCAGCGCGCCCACACCGACGCCGACCTGTTCACCCGCTGGATGGGACCGCGCGGGACCACGGTTCGGCTCGATCGTTTCGACGCCACCACGGGCGGAGCCTTCCGCTATGTGGTGCAGGCACCGGACGGCGGCCGGTGGGCGTTCCGCGGGTCGTACCACCAGGTCGACGACGGGATCATCGTGCACACCTGGGAATTCGAGGACGAGCCGGGCCCGACCCTGGAGTCGCTTCGCTTCTCCGACCTGCCGGACGGCCGCAGCGTGCTGGAGGTCACCTCGACCTACACCTCACGGCAGGCCTGCGACGCCATGCTGGCCAGCGGGATGGACGCCGGCATGGACGAGGACTTCGAGCGACTCGACGCCGTGGTCGAGGGGCTCGAGGCGGCCGAGAACTGAACGGACGCAACCCTCGGCGCGTTCCGACAAGCAACCACGTGTCACGGCACGCGGCCGACGGTGCGTTCCGGCATGCAGCCAACACGCGTTCCGGCAGGCGGCCGACGGTGCGTTCCGGCAGGGGGCCGACGGTGCGACGGCACGTTCCGGCGCACGGTGGTACCCGGGACCGACCGGCGCCACGACTGTCATCCAAGCGCCTGAAGCCGCTCCACCGCGCGCTCCACCGCATCGAAGGCCTCGCCCAGCCGCGCCTCCCGCTCCGCCTCCACCTCGCCGGCCGGATCGCCGGCGAGCACCCGGGCGATCGCCTCCAGGTGCACCGATCGGTACGCCGCCGCCACCAGTGCCGCGCAGACCCCAGGCTCCCGCAGCCCTCGCTCGCCGAGCACCTCCGCCAGCGCCGCTTCGAGATCCTCGGCCAGCTCGCGCGCCCGAGCCTGCAGCGGCCGGGATGCCGCCACCAGGCGCCAGAACGGTCGCTGACCGGACACCGATGCGCCGAAACCACCCGGCGCTCCGGGTGTCGCCAGCACCCGGCGCACCGCGCCCATCGCCGGGCCGGGTTGCTCCCGCACCGACCGGACGATGGTGTCGGCGACGGCCGCGAACCGGTCGAAGACCAGATCCTCCTTGCGCGGGAAGTAGGCGAACACGGTCGGGCGGGAGACGTCGGCCGCCTCGGCGATATCGGTGACGGAGACGGCATCGAATCCCCGCTCGGCGAACAGGGTGGTGGCCACGTCGGTGATGCGCTGGCGCACCTGCTGCTTCTTGCGCTCCCGCCGCCCGTTCTCGACCACGCCTTACCATACCAAGACAGTTATTTAACCCAGTATGAGTATGGTGGGCAGGGTGAACGAATACCAGCGCTCCCAGCGCCGGGATCGGCCGGCCGCCGCGCCGGCCTGGTCGGTCGCGGCAGCGGTGCGACGATGGCCGTGGCTCGGCTCGTTGATCGCGGCGGCCGTCGTCGACCTCGTGATCGGCGCCCTGCGGCACTTCGACTTCGCCGGGATCGAGGGGTTCAGCACCACCAACTATGGATGGCTGGCCTTCAGCCTGGTCGGCGGACTGGGCCTCGCGTGGCGCCAGGCCAAGGCAGGGGCGGGCAGGTGGCTGCCGGTCCGGCCCCTGGTGGCGGCCGTGCTGTCGTTCGTGCTGTGCTTCGTCGCGGTCACGGTGATGGCCCTGGTGTTCCTCCCGCAGCAGTCGCTGGCCGAGACGATGACCACCGACGCGCCGGGACGGGCGGTCTGGGTCGCGCTGGCGGTGCTGATCGGCGGCTGCGCGTGCGAGTTGCTGTGGATGGCGCTCCGCTCGATCCGGCGCCGCGCCCGGTCCCGGCACTGACGCCGGCCGTGATCACCAGATGTGCAGGGTCGAGATCAGCCCGATGATCACCGGGGCCAGCCCGAGGCAGACGAACGCCGGCAGGAAGCACAGCGCCAGCGGCGCCGTCATCGCCACGCCGGCCCGGGCGGCGCTGCGGCCCGCGGTCTCCCGGCATCGGCACCGCAGCCCGGCCGCGGTCTCCCGCACCGCGTCGGCCAACCGGACGCCGCCCAGCGCGGACCGGCGTGCCGCCACGGCCAGGTCGGCCAGGTCGGGATGCCCGGCCGCCGGGCGCCAGGCGGACTCCGGGTCTGCGCCCAGTGCCAGCAGCGCCGCCACCTCGGACAGCGCGGCCAGCGCCGCGACAGCACCGGACGCACCGGCCCTGCCCGGCGGTGCCGTGCCCGCCGTCCCTGGTCGCGCGGGCGCGCCCGCCGGATGTCCCGGCCGGACATCCCGCGCCGCCTCGTCACGCGCCCGCAGCACCGCCGTGATGGACCGCGCCACCGGGAGCCCGGCCTCCAGGCAGGTCGCCAGCAGGTCGAGGGCGCAGGCCAGGTCCCGCAACGCCGCCGGATCCATCGGTCGCCGCCGGGCCGGGACGAATCGCACGGCCAGCACCGCCAGCACAGTCAGGGCCAGCGCCGTCCACGCGGGGACCGACAGCAGCAACGCAGCGGACAGCACGCCGAGGCCGGTGACGAGCATCCGTCGCACCCGCGGGTCCAGGGATCGGCGCCCGCTGCGCCGCCGGGGCAGCAGGGCCCCACCGGCCGGCATCACCAGCACCGCGCACCCCGCCAGGGCCACGGCGACCAGCACCTGAGTCCCCGTCACCGCCGTCACCCCCGTCACCCCGTCACCGCCGTCACCGCCGTCACCGCCGCACGATCCGATCCGTCCACAGCAGCCCGCCGCAGCACAGCAGGGTGCCGGCCACCAGCAGGATCCCGCCGACCGTCGACCCGGTGAGCACCGCCAGCGGGTCCGCGCCCATGCCCGCGCCCAGCAGCAGACCTGCCAGCGGAAGCCCGGCCAGCACGTAGCCGGAGACGGCAGGCCCGGCGACCTGGGCCGTCCGCGCCTGGTCCGCGCTGGACCGGTCGGCCAGGTCCTCG
>JBIQML010000417.1:0-4894 GCA_044463405.1 Nakamurella lactea
TCCAGCGGGGCGAACCCGAGGAGGCCGGCGATCTGGCGGGCACGCTGCCGTGCCGCACCGCCCGGACGAGTTCGGCCGCCCAGCGCTCGCAACGCCGCCGCTGCCAGCGCGCCCACCAGTTGCCCGGGCCGACGGAACCGGCATGGTTGACCATCGCCGCCAGTTGCGTCGTCCGCAGGTCCAGGTCCTCGCCCGGCAGCGGGATGCCCGACCACGCCAGCGCGGTGGCCGTCAGCACCCGCTCCATCTCGGTGATCAGCACCACCCTGCCCTGGCGACCCCACCGGGCGACGGCATACCACTGCCGGCCGAACTCCTCCGTCAGCGAGGTGGCGTCTCGCTGTGGCACCGCGGTCAGGAACAGGTCCTTGCGGCGCCGGTGCGCGGCTCCGTCCAGCGCCTGAACGCTGCCCACGTCCTGCAACAGGTGGACCACCGATGTCGGCATCGCTCCCCGGCGGGTGAACCGGTCGGCCGCGTAGAAGGTCCGGGCGGCGGACGCCCCGCGGGCGCACACCACCGGCCTGCCCAGCAGCCGGGTGCGGAAGGCGTCGGCGTCCAGCCGGTGGCAGGTCTCCGAGATGAACAGGTAGCCGTGCCGGAGCAGGGCTGCCGTGCTGTCCGCCGCGGGGGCTCGAGGGATCATGACTATCCATTGCCCGATCGACCACCCGCTCATGCGAGCGCGGGGGCCACATGACGCTGACGCTCCCGTCCGATGCCCCCGAGTCGCCATCGGGCGTCCGCGATGGCAGGATGATTGGCGGGCAAGAACTGGCCCACGAATCTGGAAGGCACGATTACCGTCTGCACCACTCCTCCGCGGGTGGGTCATCGGATGACCGGATGACACCGGAGTCCGGATCCCAATTCGCTCTCAGCCGACTATTGCAACTGGCACGTTCGGACCTCGCTCGAGAACTCACCGAAGACTCCGACCCGGACCAACTGATCGCGCGGGTGGCGCTGCTGGCCGCGCGGCTCATCCCGGGCAGCGATGGCTGCGTGATCGGCCTGGCGTCCGGCGACGACCCGATGGCGGCACTGGCCCAGACCGACCCGCTCGGCCCGCAGATCCTGGACGCGGAGGCCAGCTCGGGCGGCGGGCCCGGCGCGGACGTGATGGGCCTGCACGGCACGCTGCGAATCGACGACACCCGCGTCGACCCGCGCTGGCCGCGGTTCTGCCGGGTGCTGGCCGATCTCGGCGTGCTGAGCATCGGCGTCTGCGACCTGCCGGTCACCCGGCGGTCCCGCGGGGTGCTGGTGGTCCACTCGTGCAAGGCGGCGGCGTTCGATGACGTCGCCGAGTTGATGCTGCCGGTATTCGCCAGCCGGGCCAGCATCGCGCTGGGTTACCGGGACAACCTGCACAGCCTGGGCAGGGCGGTCAGCAGCCGGCAACTCATCGGGCAGGCGACCGGGATCCTGATGGAACGCCACAAGATCACCGACGACGAAGCCTTCCAGCGCCTGGTGCGGGCCTCCCAGCGGACTCAACTCAAGCTGTTTCGCATCGCCGACATGGTCGTGCAGACCGGCCAGGACCCGGAGGAGATCGTGCTGACCGCCTCGTGAGCGGCCGGCGGGCGCGGCGTCAGCCGGTGGCGCGCTCGCCCTGCAGGCGCTCGCGTTGCGGCTGCACCGTGTACTTGGGGTCCAGGGTGGACGCGCGGCCCGCCTCGAAGATCCCGAACCTGGTCAGGGCCGATCCGGCCAGCAGCGCGGCCCCGGACGCTGCCGCCGCGATGCGGTTGCCCCGGCCGGCCAGCGCGCCCAACGCCCCCGCCCCGGTCAGGGCCTTGGCCGCCGTCAGCAACGCACGGGCGCGACCGGTGTGGTAGCTCTCGGCCACCACGCCTCCGCTGCGTTCCATCAGCGCTCCGGCGGCGAGTTCGAGGGCGGCGCCGCCGACGGCGGCGCGCACCGCCGGCCCGGATTCCCGTGCCGGCGAGCCGATCAGGGCCAGCCCGGCGGCGGAGGCGGCCGCCGAACCGGCGAACACGAACGGCAACGAGCGCCGCGCATCGTGCCACGCCGGCACCGCCGTGTCGGCGATGAGCACCGAGGTGTACGAGGCGACCGCCGCACCCAGCACCGCGGCACCGCCGCCCGCCGCGCGACCCAGGCGGGGGGCGATGCCGGTGATGTCGGAGGCGGCCGCGGCACCGGCCAGCGGACCGTAGCCGGCCAGCAGCCAGGAGCCGACGCTCATCGGCGAACTCGGTTTGATCACCCGGAGCATGTTGACGAAGCGGGCGGGCCGGCCCAGGTCGTGGACGAGGGCGGCCAGCGACAGGCCCAGCGCGGCCAGCGCACCGACCTTGCCGGTGCGGGCCAGCCGTGGGCGGCGGGTGTACTGGGCGCCGGCGGCCAGGATGGAGGACGCCCCGGCCAGGCCGCCGGTGAACAGGTATCCGGCGATGTCCCTGGCCTCCCAGGTGGGTTCGGCCAGCACCGGCCGCCCGTAGTAGCTGTCCGCACCGCGGGCCGGCGATGACGGGGCCCCGGTGGACGGCGCGCTCATGACGGCCTCCGGCCGAGGAACGCCGCGGCCAGCCCGGCCAGCAGGGTCGCAGCGGCGGCGGCCGCGTGGCGCCACATCTGTGGCAGATCCCGGGTGGTCACCACGGGATCCGGCGGCAGGCCATACACCTCCGGCTCGTCCAGCAGCAGGAAGAACGCGCCGTTCCCGCCGACCCCGTCGTCCGGGTCGGCGCCGTACAGCCGGGCATCGTGCAGCCCGCGCTCGTGCAGGTCGGCCACCCGTTGGGTGGCCCGCTCGCGCAGGTCGTCCAGCTCACCGAACTGGATGGACTTGGTGGGACATGCCTTGGCGCACGCGGGCTCCTGGCCCTGGCCGATGCGGTCGTAGCACATCGTGCACTTGAACACCCGGCCGTCGCCCTCGCGCTGGCCCAGCACGCCGTAGGGGCAGGCCGACACGCAGTAGCCGCAGCCGTTGCAGACGTCCTGCTGCACGATCACCGTGTCGAACTCCGTGCGCACCAGCGCACCCGTGGGACACACGTCCAGGCAGGCGGCGTGCGTGCAGTGCTTGCAGACGTCCGACGCCATCAGCCAGCGGATCCCGCCGGGATCCCCGTCACCGTCGTCGCCGCGCACGGTTGCCGGCGCGTCAGCCGTGCCGTCCAGGCCGCCCAGCAGGTCTGCCACCGCCGGGTCGCCTGCCGGCACCCGCTGCTCGACGAAGGCCACGTGCCGCCAGCTGTCGGCTCCCAGCGAGGAGGTGTTGTCGAACGATTCCCCGGTCAGCTCCAGCGGGCCTGACGGGATCGCGTTCCACTCCTTGCACGCCACCTCGCAGGCCTTGCAGCCGATGCACACGCTGGTATCGGTGAAGAATCCCATCCTCGGCATGCCGAGATCGGTCACGCTCATTCCGAACCTCCCTGCGGCGCGGTCCGCCCGGCGGCGTTCATGCGGGCGCTCCCTCCATCCCGGTCCGTTCGGTGATGCCGGCGCGCCGGCGGTAGTCCCGCAGGAAGGCCGGCAGGCCAGGCCCCCGCGGCCGGCGTCCGGGGCGGATGTCCGCGGTGAGCGCCTTGACCTCCTGGATGTGCACGTTGGGGTCCAGGGCCACCGAGGACAGCTCGTTCATGGCGTCCCCCGTGCTCAGCCCGTTGGGGCCCCAGTGGTAGGGCAGACCGATCTGATGCACGGTCCGGCCGTCGACGCGCAGCGGCATCATCCGGTCGGTGACCATGACCTTCGCCTCCACGGCACCGCGGGCGGTGACGATGGTCGCCCAGCCGCCGTGCTGCAATCCGCGCAGCGCGGCCAGCTGCGGCGACACCTCGCAGAAGAACTCCGGCTGCAGTTCGGCCAGGTAGGGCTGCCAGCGGGACATCGCGCCCGCGGTGAAGTGCTCGGTGAGCCGGTAGGTGGTGATGACGTACGGGAACACCTCGGCGCCCGGCTCGGTGGGATCGGGGTGGTATCTGTTGTGCTTGCGGGAGAACACCTGTCGCACCGGATTGCGCTGCTGGGAGTACAGCAGGTTACGCACCGGCGAGTCCTGCGGCTCGTAGTGCGTCGGTAGCGGGCCGTCCGTCAGCCCGGACGGCACGTACAGCCAGCCCTTCCCGTCGGCCTGCATGATGAACGGGTCGATGCCGGACAGCGCGTCGACGCCGCGCGCCTCGTCGTCCGGCCGGTAGCCCGGATCCCGCGTCGGTGGGAAGTCCGGCACGTCGTCACCGACCCAGCTCTGTCGCTGCGCATCCCACCAGACCAGCGCCTTGGCCTCGCTCCACGGCTTGCCGTCCGGGTCGGCGGAGGCCCTGTTGTACAGCTCGCGCCGGTTGGCGGGCCATGCCCAGCCCCACTCCCGGGACGAGATCGACTGCAGGACGTGTGATTTGCGGCGTGCGGTCTGGTTCACACCGTCGGCGTAGCAACCGCAGTAGATCCAGCAGCCGCAGCTGGTCGAGCCGTCGTCGCGAAGTTGCTCGTAGCTGGACAGGTACTCCCCGGAGGAGTCCCAGCCGTTGATCTCGGCCAGGATGGACTCGGCCACCGGCTCGTCGATCTGACCCTCGGTCGGGTAGTCCCACGTCAGGTCCAGGATCGGCCGGTCGGCGGGATCGGTGGATCCGGCGAGCTTCTCGCGGATGCGCCTGCCCAGGTGCAGCATGAACCACATGTCGCTGCGCGCGTCGCCGTCCGGCTCGACCGCGGCGAAGTGCCATTGCAGCAGCCGGTTCGTGTTGGTGAAGCTGCCGCTCTTCTCCGTGTGCGCCGCCGCCGGGAAGAAGAACACCTCGGTGCCGATGTCCTCGGTGCGCATCTCCCCGGTGCCGACCTCGGGCCCGTCCTTCCACCAGGTGGCGCTCTCGATCAGCGAGAAGTCCCGCACCACCAGCCAGTCCAG
>JBIQML010000418.1:0-4864 GCA_044463405.1 Nakamurella lactea
TGATCGGGGTGCGTTATCCGATGGACGTGCACCTGGTGGGGGACGCCAAGCAGACCCTGCAGGAGCTGGTTCCGCTGCTGCAGCGCAAGCAGGACCGTTCCTGGCGGGAGGATATCGAGAAGGAGGTCGCCCGGTGGTGGCGCACGCTGGACGACCGGGCCCATGACAAGGCCGACCCGCTCAATCCCGAACTGGTGGTGCACGAGCTGTCCCAGCGGCTGCCGGATGGTGCGATGATCACCACCGACGCGGGGACGGCCGCGAATTGGTGGGCCCGTCACCTCCGGTTGCGGACCGGCATGATGGCCTGCCTGGCGGGAAACCTGGCGACCATGGGACCGGGCACGCCCTACGCGATCAGCGCCAAGCTGGACTTCCCGGACCGGCCGGTGATCGCACTGGTCGGCGACGGGGTGTTCCAGATGAACGGCATGGCGGAGATGATCACCGTCAAGCGATATCTCGACCGGATGGGCCGAGCTCCACTGGTGTTCTGCGTGTTCAACAACAGGGATCTCAACCAGGTGACCTGGGAGCAGCGCGCGATGGCCGGTGACCCCAAGTATCCCGGGTCGCAACACATCCCCGATGTTCCCTATGCCGAGTACGCCGCGCTGCTCGGCTTGACCGGGATACGCTGCGACAGCCCGGAATCCATCGGCAGGGCCTGGGACGAGGCGCTGTCCGCGGAGGGTCCCGTGGTGCTGGAGGTGGTCGTCGACGACGAGGTGCCACCGATGCCACCGCACGTGAAGATGGAGCAGGCCAAGAAGGTGGCGAAGGCGCTCAAAGAGGGTGACCCGCAGGCTGCGGGCATCGCCTTCAAGGGCGCGAAGCAGAAGCTGCACGAGTTCACCGAATCGGCACGCGAGCACCTTCCCGGAGGTGCGGAGGGCTGAGAAGATCGACGTCTCGGGGCCGCGCGAGCCGCTACGACCGGGTGTCGACCGCACCAGCGGATGGCCCGGAGGCCGGACGTGACGTCAACCGTTAAGGGCGGGCAGCACATCACGACCATACGTGCGGATGGCGCCCACCGGATCGGCGCCGCCGGCGTCATTCCGGTCGGCTCGCCTTCCAGGCCCGCGACGATTCCAGAGCGTCATGGTCACTGTCCGCCCACGACGCCATCAGTTGCACGATGACGCCGCCGGGCTCCCGCCCGGCGATATGCCACGATGACGGCGGGCGCCTTGGAGGGTTCACCGAGCGTTCAGATACCGTCCACAACTCCGACGGAGTGAACCGCTCGTGGGCCAACGACACCAGGTAGGCGACGTCATCGGGTTGTCGGCGGCGCGCCCAGAAGAGCCCGCGCGCGGCTTCCAGCAGGCCTGTCATGCGGGGTCCGTACCCGCCGCCGCGGGACGACTAACGACGCCTGCACCCGAGATCAACCGGGCAGCGTCTCGCCGCCGATGGGGGCGAGTACCTCGCCGGAGTAGTACGACGACATCGCCCCGGCGGCGAAGAACAGGTAGGACGGTGCGACCTCATCCGGTTCGGCGGCACGTCCGAAGGGCGCCTGGCTGCCGAACGACGTCACCGCCTGCTCATCCATCGTCGCCGGGATCAACGGGGTCCAGACCGGCCCGGGTGCCACCGCGTTCACCCGGATCCCGCGGTCGCGCAGCGTCTGCGCCAGCGAGTAGGTCAGCGCCAGCACCGCGCCCTTGGTGGCCGAATAGTCGATGAGCGACTTGTTGCCCCGCAACCCGTTGATGCTGGCCGTGTTCAGGATCACCGATCCCTCGCCCAGATGCGCCAGTGCCGCCTTGGTGACGTGGAAGTAGGAGTCGATGTTGACGGCGAACGTGCGGCGCCACTGCTCGTCGGACAGTTCCTCCAGCGACGAGACCGGATTCTGGTAGGCGACGTTGTTCACCAGGATGTCCAGCCCGCCCAGCGCATCCGCGGCCGCGGCCACCACGTCCCGGCATGCCTGCGGCTCGGCCAGGTCGCGCCGGAACGCCTCGGCGGTCCGCCCGGCGTCGCGGACCAACTGGCAGGTGCGCTCCGCGTCGGCGTCCTCCATCTCGTCCAGATAGCAGATGGCCACGTCCGCACCCTCCTTGCCGAACAGCACGGACACCGCGCGGCCGATCCCCGAGTCGCCGCCGGTGACGAGCGCTCGGCGACCGGACAGCAGACCGCTGGGGCGCCAGCCGGACATCTCATCCCGCGGCGACGTGCGCATCTGCTCGGTACTTCCCGGATAGTCCAGCGACTCCGGGGGGCGCTGCTCGGCCATCGTCACCACCTCCGGTTTCACCGCTACCCACGCCGTGCAGGCGATAATCATGCCGGTGCAGGCGGCCGCCGCGAAGAGCGGCGGTCGGGCGTGGATTCCCTCCGGGCCCGTCCGGGAATTCCCTCCCCATGACGACACTGGCCGCTGTCCATGCCGTGGTTCCGCCACACCGCTACCGCCAGGAGGAGATCACCGAGGCCTTCTCCCGTGCCTGTGGGCTGTCCGGACGTGACGTGCAGGTGGCCCAACGGCTGCATCGGAACACCACGGTCGGGTACCGTCACCTGGCGCTGCCGCTGGAACGCTATGCCACCCTGGACGATTTCGGCGTGGCCAACGACATGTTCATGGAGTCCGCGACCGAGTTGGCGGCCCGTGCCGTCGACGGTGCCCTGCGACGGGCGGGTGTGGATGCCGCCGATGTGGACGCCGTCGTGTCCACCACGGTGACCGGGATCGCGGTGCCCTCGTTGGACGCCCGGATCGCTGGCCGGCTCGGGCTGCGCCCCGACGTCGTCCGGATACCCCTGTTCGGGTTGGGTTGCGTGGCCGGAGTCGCCGGGGTCGCCCGGGTGCACGATTACCTGACGGCGCACCCCGACCGGGTGGCGGTCCTGCTGGCGGTCGAATTGTGCTCGCTGACCCTGCAGCGCAGTGACCCGTCGACGGCCAACCTGGTGGCCAGCGGCCTGTTCGGCGACGGCGCCGCGGCGGTGGTGGCCGTCGGTGCGCAACGGCGAGGAGACGGCGGTGACGGTCCTGCGGTGCTGGCCTCACGGAGCCATCTGTATCCGGACACGGTGCGGGCCATGGGCTTCGACGTCGGCAGCGGTGGGTTCCGCATCGTGTTGGACGCCGGTGTGCCCGCGCTGGTGCGTGAGCATATCGGCGAGGATGTGCGGAGATTCCTGTCCGACAACGGGCTGGCGGTGGACCGTGTCGACAGGTGGATCACCCACCCGGGCGGCCCCAGGGTGATCGATGCGCTGCAGGAGGCACTCGGCTTGGCGCCCAAGGACTTCGCGGCGACCCGGCGATCGCTGGCGGCGTTCGGGAACCTGTCGTCGGCATCCGTGCTGCACGTGCTGTCCGACACCATGGCCGCGGTGGGGCCGCACGGGACCGGTACCGGGCTGATGATCGCGATGGGGCCGGGCTTCTGCTCGGAACTGGTGCTGCTGCAATGGTGAGTGCGCGCATCGCGACCCGGCTGCTGGTCCTCGGGACGGTCGTCGAGCGGGTGGCCGAACTGGTGCTCAGCGAGCGGCACCGGCGGTGGGCCCTGCGCCGCGGCGCCGTGGAGTCCGGCCGGGCCCACTACCCGGGCATGGTCCTGCTGCACGGCGGCCTGCTGGCGGGGTGCGCACGGCGGGCCTGGCGCGGGGCTGCGACGGCCTGGCCGCGTGTGGCGACGATGGGCGGTCTGGCGCTGGCCGCCCAGGCGCTGCGGTGGTGGTGCATCGTCACTCTCGGTCGGCAATGGAACACCCGGATCGTGGTGATACCCGGAGCGTCCCGGTGCCGCCGGGGCCCGTATCGGCGGTGGCGGCATCCGAACTACCTGGCGGTGGTGATCGAGGGTGCGGCGCTGCCGCTGGCCGTGGGCGCCGGCGGGATCGCTGCGGCCTTCACCGCGGCCAACGGCATCCTGCTGGCCGTGCGAGTCCGTGCCGAGGAGCGCGCCCTGTCGCTGCTGTCCCACGGGGACGGGAACGACCGGTGCTCGACCTGCTGATCGTGGGTGCCGGACCGGCCGGCCTCGCCACCGCCCTGCACGCCCACCGGGCCGGACTGGCGTGCGCGCTGGTCGACCGCCGTACCCCGCCGTACGACAAGGCCTGCGGAGAGGGCCTGATGCCGGATGCCGTGGCGGTCCTCGAGCGACTCGGCGTTCAGATCCGGGGCCAGGAGTTCGCAGGCATCCGATACCTGTCCGGTGATCGCCGCGTCACCGCCCGATTCATCGGACGGCCAGGGATGGGGGTGCGCCGTACGGTCCTGCACGCGGCGATGGCGCGCGCGGTGCACACCCGAGGCATCCCGGTCCACCGGCATGCGGTCGGTGCCATCGAGCAGCACCCCGACCGGGTGATCGCCGCCGGGCTCTCCGCGCGATACCTGGTGGGCGCCGACGGCTTGCACTCCACCGTCCGGAGGTTGGCCGGCCTGGACGGATCGTCGGTCGCGCGCCGGAAGCGTCGATGGGGCCAGCGATGTCACGTGCGGACGGCGCCCTGGACGGATGTCGTGGAGGTGTACTGGGCATCGTCCGCACGCGCGGAGGCATACGTCACTCCGGTGGGTCCGGACACCGTCGGTGTGGCGGTGCTGGGTCCGCGGCGCCCGTCGTTCGCCGAGCACCTCGCGGCATTCCCCGACCTGGCCGCCCGGCTTGATGGCGCCCCTCGCGACACGGTGCTGGGGGCCGGACCGCTCCGGCAGCGGGCGTCCGGACGGAGGGCCGGCAGGGTACTGCTGGTGGGGGATGCCGCCGGATACGTCGACGCCCTGACCGGCGAGGGGATCGGGGTGGCGCTGCGAGGTGCGAGGGCGCTGGTGGAATGCCTGGCCGGCGACCGGCCGCAGGGTTACGAGGCCGCGTGGCGCACGGCA
>JBIQML010000419.1:0-4857 GCA_044463405.1 Nakamurella lactea
GGTCGAGGATCTCGTTCGAGTGGTAGGCGGCCAGCGGCACCTCGGCGGTGCCCACCAGGTACAGGTCGTCGGCCTCCAGCCGGTAGATCTCGTCGGCGTGCTCGCCGAGGAACCCGGTGCCCTCCATGGCCTCCGGCTTGACCAGCACCGGCGGCACCATCGGGATGAAGCCGTTCCCGGCGGCCGTCGTCACCGCCAGGTTCAACAGCGCCCACTGCAGCTGCGCGCCCACGCCGCGCAGGAAGTAGAACCGGGCGCCCGACACCTTGGCGCCCCGGTCGGTGTCGATCGCGCCCAGCAGCTCGCCGAGCTCCAGGTGATCGCGCACCGGATCGGGCAGCGTGACCGGATCACCGACGTGCTTGAGGACGACGAAGTCCTGCTCGCCCCCGGCCGGCACGCCCGGCTCGATCACGTTGCCGATCGCCCGATGCGCGACCGCCAGGGCCCGGTCGGCCTCGGCCTCGGCGACCTCCGCCTGCTTGACCTCGGCGGCCAGTTCCTTGGCCCGTGCCAGCAGCGCCGGGCGGTCCTCCACCGACGCCTTGCCGACGGACCGGCCGAGTTCCTTCTGCTGGGCCCGCAACCGGTCGCCGGTGGACACCGCGGCGCGGCGGGCGGCGTCGGCGTCCAGCAGCCGGTCCACGGCCGCGGGATCGGACCCCCGGGCCCGCTGGGAGGCGCGCACGGTCTCGGGGTCCTCGCGGAGCAGGCGCAGATCGATCATCCGATGAGGCTATCCGTTGCGGCCATCCGTTTCCCGCTCCGGTAGCGCGAGCACCATCCACCCCGCAGGTACCGGCATGATGGACGGCATGGCGGTGACGATGTCGTCGGACGAGTTCGAGGAGCTGGTGGCCGACGCCCTCGACCTCATCCCGGAGCAGTTCACCCGGGCCATGGACAACGTGGTGGTGCTGGTCGCCGACCGGCACCCGACGCGCAACCTGTACGGGCTGTACCACGGTGTCGCGCTGACCGCTCGCAGCAGCTCCTACGCCGGGCACCTGCCGGACACCATCACCATCTACCGGGAGCCGATCCTGGCGCACGCGGACACCGTGGACCAGGCCAGGGAACAGGTCGCCACCACGGTGATCCACGAGGTGGCGCACCACTTCGGTATCGACGACGACCGGCTGGACGAGCTGGGCTGGGCATAGACACGGCCCGCGCAGCGATCACCGTAGGATGGCGGTGACGGGAGCGGAGATCAGCACGCTCCACCGGTCGGTCGATGGGAGTACTCCAACCATGATTGCGTGGGCGATCATCATCCCGATTCTGGCGTTGATCATGCTCGTCTTCGGGTGGGTCGCCGCGCAGGAGGTACGGGACAAGCCCTAGCCGGCATCGGCACCCGGCACACTCCCCGGCATACTCACTGCCGTGAACAGCGCCGTTGCAGGGGCCGTCATCGCGGTGGTCGGCGAGGTGGTGGCCGACGCCGTGCTGCCGCCGGACGGCATCGAGGACGGCGTCGCCCGGCTGACGGTGCATCCCGGCGGAGGCCCGGCGAACACCGCCCTCGCCCTCGCCCGGCTCGGCAGCACCGCCCGGTTCGCCGGCCGGCTTTCCACCGGCGCGCTGGGCAGGCTGTGCCGGGATCGGCTGGTGCCCTCCGGGGTGGACCTGTCCGCGTCGCTCGACGTGCCCGAACCGGCGACGCTGGCGATCGCCCGGCTGTCGGACACCGGCGCCGCCGAGTACGAGTTCTACGCCGAGGGCACCGCCGACTGGGGCTGGACCGAGACCGAACTGGGCCGGCTGCTGGACCCGGACCTGGGGCCCATGCCGGCGGCGGTGCACACCGGATCACTGGCGTTGGCCCGCCAGCCGTCCGGCTCGGCGATCTGCCGGCTGCTGGCCGGCGTCCGCGCCCGGGCAACCACCAGCATCGATCCGAACCTGCGCACCCTGCTGGTGCCGATCGGGACCTACCGGGCGGCGATCGACGGCTGGGCGACGCTGGCCGACATCGTCCGGCTGTCGTCGGACGACCTGGCCGAGCTGTGGCCCGACCTCGATCCCGAACGCGCCGCCACCCGGCTGCACGCCGCCGGCACGGCCCTGGTCGTCGTCACCCTCGGCGGGGACGGCGTGGTCGCCTCGCTGCGCGGTGACACGGTGACGCTGCCCGGGGTCCCGGTCGATCTGGTGGACACCGTCGGCGCTGGGGACTCCTTCCAGGCCGGGTTGCTGCACCACCTGGGCAGCGCCGGCATGCTCGGCGGCCGGCTCGAGGACCTGGACCTGGACACCCTCACCGACGCGCTGACCTTCGCCTCCCGGGTGGCGGCGATCACCTGCTCCCGGCCGGGCGCCGATCCACCCTGGGCACATGAGCTGGCCGCATCCGGGCTGTGACACGATCATCAGTCATGGCGAACTCCGAACTGACCGACTCCGTCCGCACGTTCCTGCGCCGCCCCGCCGCCGCGGTGGTGGCCACCCTGGGCCGCAACGGCCAGCCGGTATCGGCGGCGACCTGGTACCTGTTGCAGGACGACGACACCATCCTGATGAACATCCAGGCCGGCCGGGCCCGCGTCCGGCACCTGCAGGCCGACCCGCGGGTGGCGCTGACCGTGCTGGGCGACGACTGGTACCAGCACATCTCCATCCAGGGCACCGTCACCGACCTCAGCACCGACCCGGACATGTCGGTGATCGACCGGGTCGCCGAGCACTACACGGGCAAGCCCTACCCGGTGCGGGACAAGCAGCGGGTGACGGCGGTGGCCAGGATCGACAGCTGGTTCGGCTGGCACGTCGACTGATCCGGCAGGTGATTCTCGAGTCTGCGTGCCGACCTGCGATCTGCGTGCTCTGCAGCACCCGCAGATCAACAATCGGCACGCAGATCAACGGCGCGCGGTGCCGGCCTCGCGCTGCTGCGCGATGTCAGCCGAACAGGCCGCGCCGGGGATGCCGGATCCTGATCCAGCCGCCCCTGGTCTCGCCGGCCAGCACCAGTTGCATCCCGCTGCGGCCGCCGGGGGCCACCCGGTTGTCCACGGCGCCGCGTCGCATCACCAGCTCGTCCATCCGGACGCTGGTGCCGGGCGGCACGATCAGCTCCACAGATCCCCGGTTGCCGCTGAACTCGACGCGCACCACCGGGCTGCTCAGCTGCGCGTGGTAGAAGTCCAGCCGGGTGGATCCCGCACCGCCGATCACGATCCGGGCCGGCACCACCCAGTAGCCGCGCAGGTCCCGGCTGCCCCGACCGGTCAGCTCCAGGGTCGGCGGTGACGATCCCGCCGGGACACCCGCGGCCCCGGCGGCCGGGGCTCGGAATTCCACCCGGCCGGGGTCGATCCCCGGCGCCTGCTGGATCGGGCCGGGGCCTCCGGACACCACCAACCCGGGCAGGTCCAGCAGCACGGCATTGAGATCGGCGCGGGTCCTGGCGGCCACCGCGGTCGCGCTGCGCTCCTCGAACTCGGACAGGTTGATCAGCCCACGCCCGGTCGCCTTCTCCAGCAGGGCCATCACGTGAGCTCGCTCGGCATCGGAGACCCGCAGGTCGCGGGGGTCGACGGCGGAATCGGCCACGGCCGCCAGGATAGCGGCCTGCCGGTGGATCCCCGTCACCGCCGTGATGCCGGCGACCGCAGTCAGTCGGCCACCGCCTCCTCGGCGGGCGCCTCGCCGGTCGGGCCACCCTCGGCACCATCGGTCACCGCCGGGCCGCCGATGGCGTCCTCGCGCCAGGAGGTGGCGTGCCACGCCCCACCCGGGCGGCCCTCGAGCACCACGGCACCGGTGTTGTTCAGGTGGTTCTTCTCCCCGAGCGTGCCGGCCAGGTTGGCCGCCCTGGTGGTGGCCCAGACCCGGATCGCGGCGCCGTGGCTGACGGCCACCACGGTGCCGTCACCGCCCACCGCGTCGACCATCCGGGCCACCGCCGCGTCGAAGCGCTCCAGCACCTCCACGCCGCTGGGGCCCCCCGGCATGCGGCGCGCGAGGTCGCCCTCCAGCCAGCCGAGCAGGGTGCCGATGTAGCGGTGCACCGCATCCGGATCGCCGCGCATCTCCAGCTCGCCGGCGTCGACCTCGCGCAGCCCGTCGGCGATCTGCACGGGCAGTCCGAGCGAGAGGGCCAGCGGCTCGGCGGTCTGCTGGGCGCGCACCTGGTTGGAGGCGAACACCGCGTCGATCGGCGTGCCGTCCAGCGCCCGCGGCACGGCGGCGGCCTGCAGCAGGCCGAGGTCGGTCAATCCCGGCCCGGGCGGGGCGGTGTCCAGCAAGCCCAGCACGTTGGATGGTGTCTGGCCGTGTCGCAGCAGTGTCAGTCTCACAGCTCTCCTCGTCACCGCCGCCCGTTCGGCGCTGCGGCCTCGGGCAGCTCGCCGCGCTGCAATCGCTGCACCGCGACCGACGCGCGGCGGTATCCCTCCCCCGATGCGAACTCCGCCGGTGGGACGGAAGTTCCCCTCATCCGCGGGTACGAGCCCAGGTAGCGCAGCAGCGCACCGCGGCGGATCAGCGCGGCCAGCACGTCGGCCACGGCCGGATCGGTGACGTGCCCGTCGGCGTCCACCAGGAAGACGTACTCCCCCATGGTGGTTCTGGTCGGGCGGGACTCCAGCCGGGTCAGGTTGATGCCGCGGCCCGCGAACTCGCCGAGCAGGCCCAGCAGCGTGCCCGGCTCGTTGGCCACCCAGAGCACCATGGAGGTGCGGTCGTTGCCGGTGGGCGGGGGCGGCGGCGCCGGCGGCCGCAGCAGCACGAACCGGGTGATCGCGTCCCTGGCCAGGCCGATGTCGTCGGCCAGCACCGACAGGCCGTAGCGCTGCCCGGCCACCGGCGCGGCGGACGTCACGATCGACGCGTCGGGGGGTGTCTCGTCGC
>JBIQML010000420.1:0-4853 GCA_044463405.1 Nakamurella lactea
CGGCCAGGCGCTGCTCCGCGAAACCGGTGTTGGCGGACAACCTGATGCGGCTGAGCACTTCGCGGTCGCGCAGGTACTCCTCCGGTAGCGCGCGCAGCCGGGCCTGAAGGTCCGTCGGGGTGTCGAAGGCGAGCAGGTCGGTGTTCTCGTCACGGGTGACGTTCAACTTCTTCTGATCGGGGAAGAGTTCGCGGAGCGCCTCGGCCAGGTAGTTGTCGTCATCGGCGAACAGCGTCGTCGGTCTCGCGACGGCGGTCGGAGCCGCGTCCTCGTGCTGCGCGCCGGCGGCCAGCATCCAGCTGAACGCGTGCTGCTGCTTTGCGGATTCCGACGCGGGATCCGGTGCCACGTCGTCCAGGTCCTGGCCGTCCGCCAGGGCCTTCATCACGGCGTCTTCCTCGACGTCGGCGTTGTGCAGGTCGAGCAGCACCCCGGCGTCGCCGAGGGCCTGGTTCGCGGCATGCTCCTTGCGCAGCAGCTTCGTGACAACCTGCAGATCCGAGTCGATGGTCGGGTCCGGGCTCGTCAGGGCGAGCGCCGCGATGCGGGGCTCGTGAGTTTGCAGGTACCGGTCGATGCGTCCGTTGCGCTGTTGGATGCGGATGAACGACCACGGCAGATCGAAGTGGATCAGATGGTGGCATTGCCGGTGCAGGTTGATGCCTTCCGAAGCCATATCGCTCGTCAGCAAAATACGCAGCGGTGAGCCCTCCAACGCGAACTGTTCGACAATGCGCTGGACCTCACTATCGCCGATAGCGGCGTGCAAGACTTCAAGTTGTTGCGGCTTCATCTTCAGCGCCTGGGTCAGCTCTTCCTTGAGCCAATGCAGGGTCTTGATGCGCTCGGAGAAGATGACGACCCTGGTATCGGAGTCGGCCGCGACCCCGATGCCGCGCAGGTACGTGAAGAGCGCAGTCAGTTTGCTGGGGCGAGTGGCTGCCGCATCTTCCGCCAGCTCGCGGAGCCTTGCCAGGGCCTGCTTCTCCGGCGCGTGATCGGTGGTCTTCCTGCGCCGTTCGACCGTCTCGACCAATGCGGCGGGCGAGGACAGGAATGCCTTGAGAAATCCCCAGGGCACGAGGCGCTGGTTGCGGTGGGCGAGCACGGACGTGCCGTCTGCCGGGTGCAGCCAGACTTTGCTCAGTTCCTCCAGTACGGCCTTCTCCGCATCCGTGGGCGTCACCGGGATGATCGTCGGCTCCTTGCGCTGAGCCCAGTTGTGGCCGACCTGCGCCTTCACGTCCGGTGAGTTGCGGTGGCGTCGCACGTACAGGTGTGCAATGTCTTTCGCGGTGTATCCGCGCTTGTCGGCGATGGCCGACGGGTCGAGCATCGACACAAGCTCGGCGAACGACTCCGGTTTGCCATTGTGCGGTGTGGCGCTGGACAGAATCAGGGCGTCCGCTTGCCGTGCGAGCAGCCTGGCGAGTCGATTGTTCTGCGTGCCAGCGTTGATCAGGTTGTGGCATTCGTCGATGACGACGGCATCCCAGCGTTGCCGATCGAGGTGGTGGCGGTACTTCGCGGGATTTTTCAACGTGTCGATGGAAACAATCACGCGCCGGTAATAGCTGAACGGGTTCCGATCGGCCGGCAACTCGCGACGAACCTTCTGGATGCCATCCGAGTCCAGCCTGACCAAGGGGATCGCGAAACGCGTCCACAGCTCGTGCTGGAACTGCTCCAACACCGCCCTGGGTGTGACAACGAGGACGCGTTCGCCGCGGCCTCGCTTGATCAGCTCCGAAAGCACGATGCCGATCTCCAGGGTCTTGCCGAGGCCTACTGCGTCGCCGATGAGGATGCGCGGCTGCAGGTTCTCCAAGGCGAGCTGTGCCGGGCGAAGCTGATAGTTCAAATGGTTGAAGAGGCCGCGGTCGCCCACCTGGATGCGGGTGTCGGCGCTGGGCGCCGGTGACTGGCGGAGCAGCGATTCCAACCACAGCCTCGACTTCCGGAAGCCGGGCGTGTCGTCCGGCACGAGGGTGGCCTGTCGCGGATCGAGTACCTCGATGCCGGGCCCGACAAGCTTTTCCAGGTTCTCGAAGAACACGGCCTCCTGGTCGCGGACCAGCTCGCTGATGCCGGTCACTTCGATGCGCGCGCCATCCCGCTCCGTCGTGGTGACGGATCGCACCAGCCACTCCTCGTCCCGCACGACGACCTGCGCGCCTGCTGCTACGTCCACCTGCCCCGTACTTTCCTCATGTTCCTTCGGCGGCGCTCCAGATAGTGCGTGGTTGTCCGCCCATGGATTTTGCATTTCCTTGAAACGCAGCGTATCCGGCTCCCTGCTCCGAGGCACAGCGCCGGTTTGGCACGGCGCCGGAATCCTGGGCGCAGCTCAGTTTTCGGCCCGTACCGCGCCGGCCTCGCTCCTCACTTGAGCAGCGGGTCTGACGGCGCCCCGACGCGCTCTACCGCAGGCACCGCAGGCGTGGTGGGCG
This sequence comes from Nakamurella lactea, assembly GCA_044463405.1. Taxonomy (GTDB): domain Bacteria; phylum Actinomycetota; class Actinomycetes; order Mycobacteriales; family Nakamurellaceae; genus Nakamurella; species Nakamurella lactea_B. The sequence goes on from JBIQML010000420.1 coordinate 2,451, forward strand.
TAACTACGTGACGGCGTCAGGCGCGCTACGTACATCTGGCGCCGGGCGGCCAGCACTACCGCGCGGGGCGCGCACCTATTTCGGGTAGAGGCGCGGCATTGGGCTGTGCCCTGTCATGGGCGAGGTGGTGCGCATGTCTGGGCCGTTTGGGGAGCCGGTGCCGGTTCCGATCGTGTGGGAGGACTTGTCGACCGGTGAGGCGTTCGACGCCTGGTCAGACCTGGGTCGGTGGGTGACTCGGCTGGTGCGCAGGTTCCGGTTGCGGCCGCGCGAGGTGCCACCGTGTTGGTTTCGGCATGGCGCCGCAGTCGAGGAGCTCACGGCACTGTGGGGCTCATATCTGGCCTGCTACAACAGCGAACAACCGGCGACCGCGGCCGCGGATTGGTCGCGGATTTTCGCGGATACCCGCGCGCACCTGGCGGAGTGGATGTCGCGCTGCGGTTGCACGGCGACTGAGCATCGGGATGATCCGGACGTGACGTGGCCCGATCCTAATCCTGAGTTCGGCCGGTTCGTCGGCGCCGATTGCGCCTCGCGCGGCGCAGCGCCGATGTTGTCGCCGGAGCCGCCTGCTGAAGCCACGTCTTGGCCGGAGTGGCCGGATCGACCGGTGACACTGTGAACGGCGATCCCGCCGCTGCCGCATCATCTGCCGTCATCGATGTCGCCGAGCTGGTGCCGCGTGCCCGTCATATTCACCCGGCCGAGCTCACGGCAGGCGACCTGCTGTTCGACACGACCGGGCGACTCCACCCGATCACGGACACGGCCGCGATGCACGGCGGCCAAGCGATCTCCGCGCTGCTCGACGACGGGCACCGGGTATGGCTGTGGAATGCCGAGCCCATCATCGCGGTGCTGGCCCGCGAGGCCGCACCTTCCATCACGTTCCACGAGCGCGTGTTCGACCCGCGCGACTCCGCCGGTTGGGCGGACGGTGACCCGCGCGTCATCGACACTGTCACCGACACGGCGGTGTGGGAGCCGGATGACGGCAACCCGATCGCCTGGGCGGTCGACCAGCTGGGACGACATGGCACATTGGAGGCCTCGTCGTCACCGCCGTTCACGACGCGCACCTGGTATTCGCACACGGGCGTGGATTTCGCCCGCAGCGGCGCCACGGTCGATACCTCCGCTCACCTGTCCGGCTTCATTCTGGCCGAGGCCGAGGCGATCGGCGCCCGCATCACCGCTCCCCCACGCCGCACGCCAACGCCCGCGCCCGAGGCCTCGCCGATGCGCGCGCCCGTGCTGGCGTCTTCCCGTGGCCGCATCCGGGACGGGCTAACTCGCTGATACGACCGTCGCCTGCGGGCGGCGTCATACATCGTTTGTTCCCCTCGCATTCCGTGGAGGTATCTCATGAGCATCTACATTGACCAGGCCGCCGAGAACGACGTCGTCACCGTGGTTCTCGATCCGCGCGTCGCCTACCAGGGTTTCGGGCCGGATGACGGGCCGCTGGCCACCGTCGTCCGGGATCTCGGCGCGGAGGAGGTGACCCAGGATCTCGCCGACGCCGCCGAACAGTTGGATTTCGTCTACCAGCGGGCGTGGCAGACCGCTGCGGCGCGGATCGCGCCGGGCGTCGCCTGGAACGTCTCGGCGCCCTACCATCAGCGGGCCGAGGATTTTCCGCTGCTCGCGGCGGTCGCCGTAGCCGGCCGGGAGGGCCGCGACCGGACGGCGCTTCTGGAGCAGGTGACGGCGGCCCTGGCAGTGGAGGCCGAGACCCTCAGTTTTGGCGCGACCCGCTGGGTGGTGGTCGATGGCGGCCGAATGGTCGGCTGCGCCACCGTGGCGCACACCGTCATGTCGGTCCAAGACCAGCACCTGATTGAGACGGCCGCCCGCATCCGTGTCGATGGTGAGCTGCTCCGCGCCGTCGACGCAGAGAGTTTACGCCTCGAGCTGTTCGAGCCGGGCGACGAGATTCAGCACGATGCCGGCGCACTGGGTTATGTGTTGACCGACCGCGGCACCGTCATATTTGCCGCCGCCGATTTCCGACCGTCTCCGCTGCACGCGGTCGATTCGGATCGCACCGTCGAGGCGCTGGCCGAGTTTCTGGCTATACAGCCCGGCGACACTGATAGCGACTACTTCGCCAAATACACCGAGTGGCAACGGCTTTGGGCTGAAAGTGACGGGCCGAGCAGGCTCTATGGGCTGATCGCTGACCTGCCCGGCGATACGGAGTTCAACGCACAGATGGCCGCCGACGCGGAACTAGCCGCCGAGCATTAGTGTGCCATATCCGCGGGCAACTTGGGGCATTTTGGGGGCACAGCTGTCCACCACGAGGGTGAACTAGCGAGTAGCGTTTCCGCTGGTCAGATCAACGTTTCCGCTGGTGGTGGCAGGTGAGAGATTCGAACTCCCGAAGCTTGCGCGGCT
>JBIQML010000421.1:0-4841 GCA_044463405.1 Nakamurella lactea
AGGCGAGCGCCTTCCCCGACCTTCCGACGGGCTGAGGAGACGGGCATCCCCGCCTCGCGCGGTAGGCGCGGTGGTAGGGCGCGCCGGCGCCGGGGCGACGATCGGAAGGCGGCCGCACGAGCGGTGGACCCGCTGTCGGTGCGGTGCCTTACCCGGCGTCGGCCTCCGGGGCGACGCGGGCGAGCAGCGCCGGAACGGCTTCCAACTCTTCGGGGTCGGCGAGGGCGGACCCCAGGGCGACGGCGGCAGCCCCGTTCGCCAGGAACTCCTCGGCGTTGGCGATGCCGACACCGCCGGTGGCGACGAATCTCGCCTCCGGGAACGGGCCATGCATCGAGCGGGCCCACGTCGGGCCGAGGTCGGAGGCCGGGAACATCTTCAGCCAGCGCAGGCCGGAGGCGAGCGCCAGGCCGACCTCGGTGGCGGTGGCCACGCCCGGCAGGTGCGGCAGCCCCGCAGCCAGCGACGCCCGGCTCACCTCCGGCACGAAGCCCGGTGCGACGGTGAACCCGGCCCCGAGATCCCTGGCCCGGTGCAGCCTGTCGATGGTGGTGACGGTGCCGGCGCCGACGAGGCCGCCGGATCGCTCACCGGCCCGCACCGTGGCCTCCAGCGCCCGGAATCCGGCCTCGTCCTGCACGGGAACCTCGACGAGCCGGATGCCGGCGTCCCAGAGCCGCCGGCTGATCTGGACCGTCCGCTCCGGGGAGAAGCCGCGCAGGATGGCCAGCACCGGCAGTCGCGCGAACGCGTCCGAGAACAGCTCGCCCGATCCGTCGACTCTCATCCGCTCATCCTCCCTGCGGCCCCGCGGCCGACGCATGCGCCCTCCACCGCTCGGTGCGCAGCACCTCGGGATTGACCAGGTTCCGCGGCGGCGTCCACGTCGCGGCGTCCACCAGGGAGCCGATGGCGCTCTCGGCACCGTCCCGGCCGAGTTCCTCGGTCCAGCACAGGCTGTGCGGCGTGAGGATCACGTTGTCCAGCCGGTGCAGCGGGTGGTCCAGCGGCAGCGGCTCCTGCTCGAAGACGTCCAGCGCCGCGCCGGCGAACCAGCGCTGCTGCAGCGCGGTCAGCAGCGCCGGCTCGTCGACCAGCGCCCCGCGTCCGACGTTGATCAGGTAGGCGTCGGGCCGGAGCAGCCGCAACCGGCTTCCGTCGATCAGGTGGTGGCTGTCGGCGTTCAGCGACGCTGTCAGCACCACGTAGTCGGACCGGGCGAGAAGCTCGTCCAGGCCGGTGAACTCGACCGGCGGACCGCCCGGCTCGGGGTCGAGTCCGCGCCGGTTGTGGGCCAGCACCCGCAGCCCGAGCCCACCGGCGAGCCCGGCCAGGTCGCGGCCGACGCTGCCGTACCCGACGATGCCCATCGTCCTGCCGTCGACGCCGTGCCCGCGGTGCCGCTCGCGGGCGTCCCAGTCGCCGGTGCGCACGATCCGCTGCTTGTCGGTCAGCGAGTGCGCGCAGGCCAGCAGCAGGGTGAGCGCCGCCAGGGCGAGCGGGCGGCGCACCGCGCCCGGGGTGTTGGTGACGGCGACGCCGGCCCGGGTGCAGGCGGCCACGTCGATGGTGTCGTAGCCGGCACCGAACCGGGCGATGTGCCGAAGCCGCGGCAGCGCGCCCAGCAGCCCGGCGCCGAACGGCGCGCCCATCAGGGACCACACCGCGTCCACGTCGGCGAGCTGCTCGACCGGGATCGGGCCGTCCGTGGCGGGCAGTACACGGTACTCGAACCCGTGCTGCCGCAACCGTTCCAGGCCGAGCGGACCGTACACGCTGCGGCCGTCCGGCCGCGCCCCGTCCCCGGTCACCGCGACCAGATAGGACGGTTCAGCGGGCCGGGACATCCGCATACGCCTGCACGACGCGGGCGATCTCGCGCATGGTGGCCTCGTCGGGTTCCTCGATGGCCATCCGCGGGTATCCGGCGTCCACGCCCTGCAGGCGCAGCGCGGCCTTGAGCCGGGCCATGTCCCCGGCCAGCACCGTCACCACGTCGTCCACGGCCCGCTGCGCCTCGGCGATCTCGTCGGCGCCGGCGCCACCGGCCACCAGGCTGGCGATCCGGGTGAACGGTCCCGGCAGCGCCGAGGCGTTGCCGGAGACCACGCCCTGCGCGCCGTACTCGTCGACACGCGCGACCACGTCGTCACCGCCGGTGTAGAGCGCGAAGGAGTCCGGCACCACCGCGCGGTACTCGCGTAGCCGTTCCGGCGCCTCGCCGCTGACCTTCGCGCCGACGATGCCGGGGACGGCCGCGATGTCGCGCATCAACTCGGTGCTGACCATGTTGCCGCTGCGCGCCCGGAACACGTAGATGTGCAGCGGGATTCCGGCGGCGGCCTCGGCCGCCTCGGTGAAGAAGCGCAGCATGGCGGCGTCGGTGGTGGGCAGGTAGTACGGGGTCAGGACAGCGAGCTCCGTCACCCCCGCGTCGCGTGCCTGGCCGATGAGCCGGGCCACCTGGTACGAGCTGGCCGCTCCCACGTGCACGATGCAGCGCATGCCGGCGAACTCCTGCACGGCCAGATCCACCAGGGCGCCCCGCTCCTGGTCGTCCAGCGAGACGAACTCGCCGGTGGTGCCGAGCGGCAGCACGCCGTCGACCCCCGAGCTGGCGGCCTTGCGGAAGATCTGCCGGGTTCCCTCCAGGCTCAGCGAGCCGTCGCGCCCGAACGCGACCGGGAGGGCCGTGATGATGACAGGCCGAAATACCTCAGACATGGTGCGCGCATTTCCCTTCCCGTACAGGTGATTGGCCTGTCAGCTGTTCTCAACTTCTTCCTGCTCCTGGCGATCCTTGGCCAGGCTGCCTTGCGACTCCCTGTGCGCCGCAACGCGGGCCCTGGTGTCGATCCTGCTCTGCTTGATGCGCCGCACGATGGTGAACACGAACGCCAGGATGGCGAAGGCCAGGATCGCGGCGGCGACCGGGCTGGTGACGAAGCCGATCGGGCCGTCGATCACCATGGCGCGGCGGAAGTTCGACTCCGCCAGCGGGCCGAGGATCAGCCCGAGCACCGCCGGCCCGGCCGGGAATCCGGTGCGTTTCATCAGGAATCCCACGAAGCCGGCCGCCAGCATCACCACGACGGTGGAGATGTTGTTGGTGGTGGCGTAGGTGCCGACGATGCACAGGATGATGATGGACGGCCACAGGTACTGCCGGGGCATGTTCAGCAGGTTGACCAGCCCGCGGATGCGGAACAGGTTGAGCCCCAGGCTGACCAGGGTGGAGATCACCATGATAGTCGCGATGCTGACCACCAGGTCGGGGTGCTCGGCGAACAGCTCCGGGCCGGGGGTCAGGCCCCAGATCAGCATGGACCCGAGCATCACGGCGTTGACGGAGTCTCCCGGGATGCCCAGCGCCATGGTGGTGGTCAGCGCGCCGCCCAGCGTCGACGTGGAGGCGGAGTCGGCCGCGACGATTCCCTCGATGCTGCCTCGCCCGAACAGCTCGGGGTGCTTGGACATCGATCGCCCGCGGTCCCAGCCGATCAGCCCGGCCACGTCACCGCCGGCGGCCGGCACGATACCCACCGCGGTGCCCACCACCGAGCCGATGATCAGCGGCCGGGTCATCTGCTTGTACTCGTTCTTGCGCGGCCACCAGCGGCCGATCTCGGTGATCGGCTTGAGCTTGGTGTGGCTGTAGCTGAACATCTGGTCCAGCACCTCGGCGACGCCGAACAGGCCGATGACGGCGGCGATGAAGTTGACCCCGTCGGCCAGCTCGGGAACGCCGAAGGTGAAGCGGAAGTCGGCCGTCATCGGGTCGGTGCCCACGGTCGCCAGGAACAGCCCGAAGGCTCCGGATATGATGCCCTTGATCAGCGACTTGGACGAGATGGTGATCATCACGGTGATGCCGAGGGCGACCAGCGCGAAGAACTCGTACGGGCCGAAGTTCAGGGCCAGCGAGGCGATCGGGACCGCGGCCACCGAGAACACCACCATGCTGAGCAGGATCCCGATGGCGGCGGCGAAGCAGGAGATCACCAGGGCCAGACCCGCCCTGCCCTGTTTGGCCATCGGATAGCCGTCGAACGTGGTGGATATTGCCGCGGGTGTCCCCGGTGTGTTGACCAGGATCGCCGGTATCCGGTCGCCGAAGTTCGCGCCGGTGTAGATGGACAGCAGCACGGCGAGCCCCTGAACCGGCGTGAACGTCAGCGTGAAGCTGGAGGCCAGCGCGACGGCCATGGTGGCGGTCAGGCCGGGGAACGCGCCGACCAGCATACCCAGTGCGATGCCGATCGCCATCGCCAGCAGCACCGACGGGGCGAAGACCGCAGTGAAACCTTCGGTGAACGAGTTCATAGCGGGATCTCTAGGAGTAGGTCGAACAGGGCGTAGATCAGCGCGACCGTGACGATCGGGAAGGCGATCAGCATCTTCCAGTTGCGCGAGCCGTAGACCCAGAGCATCACGGCGAGCATCACCGCGGACGGGATGATGAAGTTGCCAGTGATCGACCAGGCCACTATGTACAGCGCCTCGATGATCAGGGTGAGGATGAGCTTGTACCAGCCCTCCCGGGTGGACTGCTCGACGCCCTCCCGCTCGAACGGCGGGCGGACGAGGGCCACCACGGTCAGCGCGAGGGACAGCGCCAGGGAGATCAGGCAGAGCGCGGTCGGCCACCAGCGCGGCCCGAACATCTCGTTGACGTGGTTGCGCAGCTTGATGTGCTGGGATCCGTACAGTCCCAGCAGGCTCAGCGCGACCATCACGACGCCGGTCCAGCGCTCCAGGGTCCGCGACGCGGGCGCCTGCAGCAGGGCGACCTCGGCCTCGTGCTGCTCGATTAGCGCGAGCTGATCGTCGTTGAGCGCGTT
>JBIQML010000422.1:0-4828 GCA_044463405.1 Nakamurella lactea
CGCCACGGGCGCCCCGTCGGCGACGCGTACGGCCCGCCGGACCCGCGCCCGGGCCGGTGCGCCGCGCGACGGCGGCGTCCCCGCGCCGTCGCCGTCCGCCCCCGCGCCGCCGTCCGCATCGAGAAACCGGTAGCCGTCGAAGTGCTGATCCATGCCGGCACAAGCTACCGGCCGCGCGCGAATGCCGCCCGACTCATCCACACAGGCCAGGTCACGGCGCAGCGGAGGAGGCTGGTCAGCGGCCCCGGCCAGCGCCGCCTGTCGCCGCCGCGTAGCGTTCTCGGTGTGCGCGCATCATCGGATCCGGTTCACGTACTTCAGCCCGGCATCGTCGACTATCGCGAAGCGTGGGCGCTGCAGCAGTCATTGGCCGCCGATCGGGCCGCCGGGACGGGCGGCGACAGCGTCATCCTGCTGGAACATCCCAGCGTGTACACGGCGGGCAAGCGGACCGAGCCCGGCGACCGCCCGACCGACGGCACCGAGGTCGTCGAGGTGGACCGGGGCGGCCGGATCACCTGGCACGGACCGGGCCAGCTGGTCGGCTACCCGATCGTGGCGCTGGCCGACCCCGCCCGGGTCGTCGAATACGTGCAGATGCTCGAGCAGGTCCTGATCGACGCGTGCGCGCGGGTCGGCGTCGCTGCCGGCCGCGTACACGGCCGCAGCGGGGTGTGGCTGCCCGCCGACGAGTCCAGGCCGGAGCGCAAGATCGCGGCGATCGGGATCCGCATCAACCACGGCGTCACGCAGCACGGCTTCGCGCTCAACTGCTCGTGCAATCTAGCGGCGTTCGGCACCATCGTGCCGTGCGGCATCGCCGACGCGGGCGTGACGTCGCTCACCGCGGAAGCGGCGCGTACCGTCACGGTGTCCGAGATGCAGCCGATCGTCAAAGAGCTGCTGATCCGGGGACTGAACGGCGACCTACCCGTAGCCGATGTGGAGATCCCGCACGGCGTGATGCAAGGAGCCCCACGGCCATGACGACCCTGCCTCCCGATTTCGCCGAGATGGCGCCGACCGCTGCACTGCCGGAAGCCCGCTCCGAAGCCGCCCCGGACAGCGCCGCCCCGGTGCGGCGCATGCTGCGCGTGGAGGCCCGGAACGCGCAGGTGCCGATCGAACGCAAACCGGAATGGATCCGGACCAAGCTGCACACCGGTCCCGAGTTCAAGAAGCTGCAGGGGCTGGTGCGGCAGGAGGGCCTGCACACCGTCTGCCAGGAGGCGGGCTGCCCCAACATCTACGAGTGCTGGGAGGACCGCGAGGCCACGTTCCTGATCGGCGGCGACACCTGCACCCGGCGCTGCGACTTCTGCCTGATCAAGACGGGCCGGCCGGGCACGTTCGACGCCGACGAGCCGCGCCGCGTCGGCGAGTCGGTCGCCAAGATGCAGCTCAAGTACGCCACCGTCACGGGCGTCACACGCGATGACCTCGCCGACGAGGGCGCGTGGCTGTATGCCGAGACCGTCCGCCAGATCCACGCGCAGTCCCCCGGCACCGGCGTGGAGATTCTCACCCCGGACTTCTCCGGCAAGGCGGATCTGCTGCAGAAGGTCTTCGACACCGAGCCGGCCGTCTTCGCGCACAACATCGAGACCGTCCCGCGGATCTTCAAGCGCATCCGGCCGGGGTTCACCTATGACGGATCCCTCGCCGTGCTGCGCCTGGCGAAGGACGCGGGCATGGTCACGAAGTCGAACCTGATCCTCGGCATGGGCGAGAGCCGCGAGGAGATCACGCAGGCGCTGGAGGATCTGCGCTCGGTGGACTGCGACCTGCTCACCGTCACCCAGTACCTGCGCCCGACGCCGAAGCATCACCCGATCGACCGCTGGGTCAAGCCACGCGAGTTCGTCGACATCCGCAAGGAGGCGCTGTCGATCGGGTTCGTGGGCGTGATGTCCGGGCCCCTGGTGCGCTCGTCGTACCGGGCCGGGACGCTCTACCGGCAGGCGATGGAGGCGCGGGTCGGATCCGCGGACTGAGCGCGGCGCCGTCGCGGACCGCGGCGGGCGGCCGGGTCACTCGTCGGGGCCCGTAAACTGCTTGTATGGCTACATCGTCATCCGCATCCGCACGTTCCAGGGCCAAGGCCTCCAAAGCGGAGGAAAAGGCCGCCAAGGCGGCCGGCAAGGCCGAGAAGAAGGCGGACAAGAAGCAGCGCCGCGCGCAACTGTGGCAGGTCTTCAAGTCACAGGTGAAGCAGGACAAGCGACTGCTGCCGTACATGATCGGCACGCTGCTGCTGTGCGCCGGTGTGGTGACGTTGTTCTCCTGGCTCACCGGCATGCTCTGGTGGGCGGGCCTGATCTTCGGCGTGATCATCGGCGGGATGGTGGCGCTGATCGTGTTCGCCCGCCGCGTGCAGCGCAGCGTCTACCAGCAGGCGGAGGGCACTCCCGGCGCCGCGGCGTGGTCGCTGCAGAACAACCTCAAGGGCCGCTGGCGGGTGACGCCGACCGTCGCCGGCACCACCCACATGGACGCGGTGCACCGGGTGATCGGCCGGCCCGGCATCGTGCTGGTGGGCGAGGGCGCCCCGCACCGGGTGAAGCCGCTGATCGCGCAGGAGAAGAAGCGCATTGCGCGCGTGGTGGGTGACACGCCCATCTACGACGTGATCGTGGGCACCGGCGAGGGCGAGATCCGACTGCGCAAGCTCAATGCGCACCTCATGAAGCTGCCCCGCAACATCTCGACCGGCACGGTCAGTCAGCTGGATCTGAAGCTCGCGTCGCTGGCCACCCGCAGCCCACAGGTCGGTCTTCCCAAGGGGCCGATGCCGTCGGGTGCGAAGATGCGCAGTGTGCAGCGCATGGCGCGGCGTCATAGCTGATCGCGTCCCCGGGCGCGGCGGGCCGGGGTCTACCGGGCGCGCAGCACGATGGTGCGGCAGAGCTTGTCGTGCAGGCCGCGCCCGTCCGCATCGCTGACGAGCGGCGGCAGCACCAGGAAGATCAGCGCGGTCCGCGGCAGTGCCCAGGCACCGACGAATGCGGCGCCGCGCACGGACGCCACCCGAATACCGAGCATCCACTGTCCCGGCGTGGCCCCGAACAGCGCCACGGTCAGCACGGTGAGCGCGGCCCAGATCACCAAGGACAGGTTCTGCGGGGCGTGCGGCCAGGTCACCGTGAAGGCCGCGGCGGCGCTGAGTGCGACGTCGATGAGGAAGGCGCCCATCCGGGCACCCATCGACGCCACCGAGCCCGCCCCGGATGCGGTGGCGCCGTATTTCTTCCCGGGCCAAGTGCCCGTCCCCGTGGCCGTCACCAGGCCAGCTTAGGGCGCCCGCGACACGTCCGGGGCACCCGCCGCCCAGTGTCAGCGGCCAATGTGCCACGCGGCACAATAAGGAGCGGCCCACTACCCCTGTCACAGATCGGGAGCCCACCCGCGTGTTCGCCACTACGGACGATCTACTCGCATACATCTCCACCAACGACATCGAGGTCTTCGACGTCCGCTACTGCGATCTGCCGGGGGTCATGCAGCACATGACGATCCCCGCCGCGTCGGTCGACGCGGAATTGCTGGCCGCGGGTCTGGCGTTCGACGGGTCGTCGGTGCGCGGCTTCCAGGGCATCCACGAATCGGACATGCTGCTGCTGCCCGATCTGTCGACGGCGCGGATCGACCCGTTCCGCACGCACCGCACGGTGACGATGAACTTCTTCGTGCACGACCCGCTCACCTTGCAGCCCTATACCCGCGACCCGCGCAACGTCGCCCGCAAGGCCCAGGAATACCTGACCACGACGGGGCGCGCGGATACCGCCTACTTCGGCGCCGAAGCCGAGTTCTACATCTTCGACGACATCCGCTACACCTCGTCGATCAACGAGAGCTCGTACTACATCGACGCCGCCTCCGCATCGTGGAACTCCGGCCGTGAGGAAGCCGGCGGCAACAAGGGCTACAAGGTCGCCACCAAGGGCGGCTACGCACCCGTCTCACCGACCGATCATCACGCCGATTTGCGCGACGACATCGCCGCCCACCTGACCGACGCAGGGTTCACCATCGAGCGCGCCCACCACGAGGTCGGCACCGGCGGCCAGAACGAGATCAACTATCGGTTCAATACTCTGCTGGCCGCGGCGGACGACCTGATGATGTTCAAGTACATCGTGAAGAACACCGCCTGGGCCGCCGGCAAGTCCGCCACCTTCATGCCCAAACCGCTGCTGGGCGACAATGGGTCGGGCATGCACTGCCACCAGTCGCTGTGGCTCGGCGGCCAGCCGCTGTTCTACGACGAGACCGGCTACGGCGGCCTCTCGGACATGGCCCGGCACTACATCGGCGGCATCCTGCACCACGCCCCGTCGCTGCTCGCCTTCACCAACCCCACGGTCAACTCGTACCGGAGGCTGGTGCCGGGGTTCGAGGCGCCGGTGAACCTGGTCTACTCGGCCCGCAACCGCTCCGCGTGCATCCGCATCCCGCTCACCGGCACCTCCCCGAAGGCCAAGCGCATCGAGTTCCGTTGCCCGGACCCGTCCTCCAACCCATACCTGGCGTTCTCGGCGCAGCTCATGGCCGGCCTGGACGGCGTGCGCAACCGCATCGAGCCACCCGAGCCGATCGACAAGGACCTCTACGAGCTCGCCCCCGAGGAGGCGATCGGCGTCGCCCAGACCCCCGCCTCCCTCGACGAGGTCATCGACCACCTCGAAGCGGACCACGACTACCTCCTCGAAGGCGGCGTGTTCACCCCGGACCTCATCGACACCTGGGTCCACCTCAAGCGCACCACCGAGATCGAGCCCATCCGGCTCCGCCCCCACCCCTACGAATTCGCCCTCTACTACGACCT
>JBIQML010000423.1:0-4813 GCA_044463405.1 Nakamurella lactea
CCGGTACGGGGTTCGGCGAGCTTGAGGTTCTCCTCGACGGTCAGCGAGGAGAACACCTCCCGGTCCTCCGGGACGTAGCCGATGCCGCGTCGCACCACCGCGTGGGTGGGCCGGCCGTCGATGCGCTCGCCGTCGAAGACGATCGACCCGGTGGACGGCACCAGGCCCAGCACGGCCCTGACGGTGGTGGTCTTGCCGACCCCGTTGCGCCCGAGCAGCGCGGTGACGCCGCCGCGGCGGACGGTCGCGTCGATGCCCTGCAGGATGTGCGACCCGCCGATCGTGACGTGCACGTCCGAGAGTTGCAGGATCGGCGTGGGCCCGGAGCGCTCGTCACCGCCGGGCATCGAGGTCACAGCTCTTCTCCGAGGTAGGCGCGCTTGACCTCCGGATCGGCCGTGACCTGGGCGGGCGTGCCGATGGCCAGCAGCCGGCCGTGGTGCAGCACCGCGATCCGGTGCGCCAGGCCGAGAACCACGTTCATGTGGTGCTCCACCATGCAGATGGTCATGCCGTCTTCGTTGAGCCGCTTGATCAGGCCGACCAGTTCGGGCACGTCCTCCATGGACACCCCGGCCATCGGTTCGTCCAGCAGCAGCACGTCCGGGTGCCGGGCCAGCGCCACCGCCAGTTCCAGCTTGCGCTTGTCGCCGTGCGACAGGGATGCGGTGGCCCACTCGGCCCGGTGCGCCAGCCCCACCCGGCTCAACAGTTCCCGGGCCTCGGCCAGTTCGGCGGCGGACCTGGCCCGGCGGAACGGGTTCAGCGGTGACGAGGCACGGGACTGGATCGCGAAGCACACGTTGTCCACCGTGGACAGCCCGCCGAACAGGCTGGAGGTCTGGAAGGTGCGACCCATCCCGGCCCGCGCCCGCGCCCGGGCCGGCACGGTGGTGACGTCGGTGCCGGACAGCAGCACGCTGCCGGTGCTGGGCCGGGCCACCCCGGAGATCATGTTGACCAGGGTGGACTTGCCGGCACCGTTCGGGCCGATGACGGCGAGCAGCTCGCCGGAGGCCACCTCGAGCGAGATGTCCTGCAGGATCACCGCTCCGCCGATGGTCCAGCCCAGCTCGCGCACCGCGATCCGGGCCGGCGCCGCCGTCACCGTCGTCATGATCAACCTTGCCGTTGTGAGTCTAAGGTGGCGCCAGGACGCCACCTCAGACTCACAAGCCGATCGGGGAGGGTCGTCACTTGAAGGGCGTCTCCGGCGGGGCGGTGTCCTCCGGCGCGAGCGCCTTGACCAGCTCGGCCTTCAGCGCCCCGCCGTCGTCGACCAGCTTCGCCTGGTACATCGGCTGCAGCAGGGCGTGATCGCTGGCACGGATGGTCATCTGACCCTTGGGGCCCTCGAACGACCAGCCCTCCAGCGCGGAGATCATGTCGTCCACGTTGTCGGTGGAAGCCTGCAGCGCATGCACGATCATCAGGCCGGCGTTGAAGCCGTCCGGCGAGAACAGGTCCTGCGTCTTGCCCTCCGCCTTGAGCGCCGTGACCATGGCCTGCTCGACCTTGTTGTCGGCGGCGCCGTCGAAGTAGTGGGCCAGGAACGAGACCTTGGACGCGACCGGCTTGAACGCCGGCCAGGTCGCCTTGATGTCCAGACCGGTGACGACCGTGGACGAGTCGAAGGCGCCCTGCTGGTCCAGCGCGGTCCACATCTGGGTGGCGTTGGTGCCCGCCCAGGCCACGAAGAGCAGGTCCGCCTTGGCGTCCGCCGCCTTCTTGCCGTACGGGGTCAGATCGGTCGCGGTCTCGGGCACCAGCAGCGAGTCCACGGTGGCGCCCTGGGCACCGAAGACGGCCTTCACGGCGGCGAAGTTGCCCTGGCCGAAGGCGTTGTCCTGCGCGAAGACGGTGACCTTCTTACCCTTCAGCGCGCCCAGGTACGAGGCGGCCGTCATGATGTCCTGGTAGGTTTGCCGGCCGGAGCGGAAGGTGTACTTGTTCACCCCGGTGATGCCGTCCGTGGCCGCCGGGCCGGAGATGAACAGCACCTTGTTCTCCGCGGCCAGCGGGGCCATCTGCAGTGCCACCCCGGAGGACACCGATCCGGCCAGCACCTGGTACCCCTTGCCGATCATGTCGGTGGCCGCGGCGGTGGCCTTGGCCGGGTCCGCGGCGTCGTCCACGATGTCCAGCGTGATCGGCCGGCCGTCCAGGGCGTTGGAGCCGTCGGTGGCGTAGGCGATGCCGGCCTTCAGCGCCGAGACGTACTCGTCGCCGTAGGACTGCAGCGGACCGGAGAGGGAGGTGACGATGCCGACGTCGAGCGGCTTGCCGCCGGCGGGGGCGCTGCCGGAGCTCCCGTCACCGCTGGATGCCGAGCCCTCGGTGCCGGACGACGCGCTGCCGGCGGAGCCGGACGCGCTGGATCCCGCCGAGCTCGCCGAACCGGCGGTGCTCGCGGAACCGGCGGAGCCCGCCGAACTGCTCGCGCTGCCGGAGGGCGTCGAGGAGCCTGCCGACGAGCCGGACCCGTTGCCGGAACCCGACCCGCTGGATCCCGGCGCGCCGCACGCGCCCAGGGCGAGCACCGCGGCGCTGGCGGCCGCGACCAGCGCGACCAATGATCGGCGTCGACTCATGATGGTGGTCCTCCTGCACATCCGGCGGGGTTGCGGCGATCCTTCGTGGTCACCGCGCCCCGGCACCTGGGGCTTGGTGGGACGCTACGCGACCCCGCCGCCACCGAGCATGTGGCCGCCACACATAATCCGGGCCATCAAGGTGGCTTGATCACCTGTCCGTCCCGGGCCGTGGAACCATGAAGGGCAGGGGCGCTGTGGCGGTGGGCGTCGGCGCTCGCCGTCATGTCACCGCCCTGCACAGCAGGACGGACTGTCGCGGAGGTCAGGATGGGCGTGTCGCAGGACCGGGTGTCGTCGCTGTTGTCGTCGGTGCCGACGGGGCTCTACATCGGGGGCCGGTGGGAGGACACCGACGCCACGGTGAAGGTGGAGGATCCCTCGACCGGCGAGGTGCTCACCGCGGTGGCGGACGCCTCCCCGACCGACGCGGTGCGGGCGCTGGATGCGGCGGTGCAGGCCGGCCCCGGGTGGGCGGCCACCGATCCCCGGGAGCGGGGTGAGGTGCTGCGGCGGGCGTTCGAGCTGCTGCACCAGCGCGCGGACGACTTCGCGCTGCTGATGACGCTGGAGATGGGCAAGCCGCTGGCCGAGTCCCGGGGCGAGGTCGCCTATGGTGCGGAGTTCTTCCGGTGGTTCTCCGAGGAGGCGGTGCGGATCGCCGGCCGGTACTCGGTGGCACCGTCCGGCGGGACCCGGCTGCTGACCATGAAGCAGCCGGTGGGGCCGGTGTATGCGATCACGCCGTGGAACTTCCCGCTGGCCATGGGCACCCGCAAGATCGGGCCCGCGCTGGCGGTCGGATGCACCGTGGTGATCAAACCGGCCAAGCAGACGCCGCTGACGACGCTGGCGCTGGCGCAGGTGCTCGCCGAGGCCGGGGTGCCGGACGGGGTGGTCAACGTGATCACCAGTTCCCGGTCGGGTGCGGTGTCCGAGCCGATCATCTCCGACCACCGGCTGCGCAAGCTGACGTTCACCGGGTCGACCGAGGTCGGCCGAACGCTGATCGGCCAGTCGGCGCAGCGGGTGCTGAAGGTGTCCATGGAACTGGGCGGCAACGCGCCGTTCCTGGTGTTCGGTGACGCGGACCTGGACCGGGCGGTGGACGGGGCGATGCTGGCCAAGATGCGCAACATCGGGGAGGCCTGCACGGCGGCGAACCGGTTCATCGTGCACGAGAGCGTGGCGTCCGAGTTCGGGGAGCGGCTGGCCGAGCGGATGGGGTCGCTGCAGATCGGTCGCGGCACCGACGACGGGGTGCAGGTGGGTCCGCTGGTGGACTCGGACGCGGTGGCCAAGGTGACGGAGCTGGTCGACGACGCGGTGTCCTCGGGCGGTCGGGTGCTGACCGGGTCCGGGGCGCTGGACGGGCCCGGCCACTTCTACTCGCCCACGGTGCTGGCCGACGTCCCGCCGACGGCGCGGATGTTCGCCGAGGAGATCTTCGGGCCGGTGGCGCCGATCACCACCTTCGCCACCGACGACGAGGCCATCGCGCTGGCCAACGACACCGAGTTCGGCCTGGTGTCCTACGCATTCACCCGGGACCTGACCAGGGCGGTGACGGTGGCCGAGCGGCTGGAGTCCGGCATGGTCGGCATCAACCAGGGCATCGTGTCCAACCCGGCGGCGCCGTTCGGCGGCATCAAGGCATCCGGACTGGGCCGAGAGGGCGGCCCGGAAGGCATCGAGGAATACCTGGAGACCAAGTACGTGGGGATCGCGCTGTAGGCGTACCGGACGGTCCTTGCGGTTGCGCCGCGGGCACGCGGTGCGGTTGTTGACGTCACCACGGCGCCAGGGCACCGCCGACGGCCGACAAGGTGCCATGGATCCGTTCCGGCCACAGGCGGTGCCACCGGCCACCACCGGGTGATCCAGCGACCGCAGCCCGCGCGCCGACGCCGGTTGCCGGATCGCCGGCGTCACCGGCTTCGGCCAGCGTCACCACCCCTCACACGTCGGTGCGACTCATCCGGTTCAACACGGACGCGATGGTCAGCGTCACACCAGTGGATCGAGTCGAACCCGTCCCCGGCCCGTTGTGTAGGGAATGGGCGACATCCGAGTGGACCGCGGCGAGGAGTCGACTCGCCAGCTGTACCACGAGCACGCGGATGCGCTGCTGTCCTACGTGCTGTACCTGATGCACGGCGACCGGGAACCGGCCGAGGACATCGTGCAGGAGACGTTGCTGCGCGCCTGGAACCATCGGGACC
>JBIQML010000424.1:0-4811 GCA_044463405.1 Nakamurella lactea
TGCAGGGGATCCGGGACGCGTCGGGGTTGACCATCACCACCGTCGCGCACGCCGGGGACGGCAACATCCACCCCTCGGTGTTCTTCGACGCGACGGACCCGTCCGACGTGGCGCGCGCGGAGCGGGCCTTCGACGACATCATGCGCCTGGGGCTGGATCTCGGCGGCACCATCACCGGCGAGCACGGCGTTGGCTACCTCAAACGCGCCTGGCTGCCCCGTGAACTCGACGAAGGCAGCAGGCGGCTGCACCGCGCCGTCAAGCAGGCCCTCGACCCGGCCGGGATCCTGAACCCCGGCAAGATGTTCGCCGAGCTGTGATGCCGCCCGTCACCGATGCGCCTGCGCTGCGGGTCGGCGTCGTCGGCGTCGGGGCCCGCGCGTCGTTCGTCGCCAGGCACGCCGCGGCGCTGGACATGCGGGTGGTCGCCACCGCCGACCCGCACCCCGCGGCGGCCGACCGCACCCGCGAGCTGTTCGGCCCGGACGCGCGGCCGTTCGCCGATCACCGCACGATGGCCGACGGCGCCCGGCCGCGGGCCGTGATCGTCACCAGCCCGGACCACACGCACGCCGACATCGCCACCGACCTGCTGCAGCGCGGTATCGCGGTGTACCTGGAGAAGCCGATGGCCACCACGCTGGCCGACGCCGACCGGGTGCTGGCGGCGGGACGCCGCGGTCCCGGCGTGCTGTACGTCGGGCACAACATGCGGCACATGGCGGTGGTGCGGACCCTCAAGGCCGTCGTCGACCGTGGTGATATCGGCGCCGTGCGCGCGATCTGGTGCCGGCACTTCGTCGGTGACGGCGGCGACTTCTACTTCAAGGACTGGCACGCCGACCGCTCCCGATCGACCGGGTTGCTGTTGCAGAAGGGCGCCCACGACATCGACGTCATCCACTACCTGGCCGGCGGTTACTCGTCGATGGTGGTGGGCATGGGGGACCTCACCGTGTACGGCGGCATCGCGGACCGCCGGGACAACTCCGATCTGCTGATGCCGCAATGGCTCTCCCGGGACACCTGGCCGCCCCGGGCGCTGACCGGCCTCAACCCGGTGGTGGACGTCGAGGACCTGTCGATGATGTTGATGCGGCTGCAGAACGGAGTGCTGGCCAGCTACCAGCAGTGCCACTACACCCCGGACTACTGGCGCAACTACACCGTGATCGGCGAGCAGGGGCGCTGCGAGAACTTCGGCGACGGGGACGGCGGTGTGGTGCGGGTGTGGAACCGGCGGTCGGGTTACCGGCCGGACGGCGATGCCGAGCACCCGATCCGCGGGGATCGGGACGGGCACGGCGACGCGGACCGCGAGACGCTCGGCGAGTTCTGCGAACTCGTCCGCACCGGCGCGCCCACCAGGACGTCGCCGCTGGCCGCCCGGCAGGCGGTCGCCGCCGGCATCGCCGCCACCGAGTCGCTGCGGAACGGCAGCGAGCCGCGCGAGATCGCCCCGGTCTCGCAGGACATCGTCTGGTTCTACCGGGAGCGCTCCTCGTCGGCCGTCTGAGCCGGCGAGCGGCCGCTGGCCTCCATCCCGTGCGGTGCCCGCGGCTTGCGGCGCCGCAACCCGGCCCCGATCAGGCGGGCCAGCAGCTCACGCGCCTCCACCGGCACGGCGCCGGCGTCCACCAGGCCCTGGTACTTCTCGCCCGGCACGTCGTAGTGGTCCCGGTCGAACGCCCGCGCCGGGAGTCCCTGGCCGGCCGCGAAGTCGTGCAGCTCGGTCAGGCTGGCGTCGCTGACCAGGTGCGAGAACAGCCGGCCGTGTGCCGGCCAGCGAGGCGGATCGATCAGCACCGTCATGGCTGCTCCGTGTCCCCCCACCGGTTCCAGAAGGTGATCTCTTGCACCGGGCGCCGCTTCGCCGGGCGGAAGTCCGTGCCGATGGTGTAGGCCACCGGCAGCAGCGCCGCCTGCGTGACGCCCTCGGGAATGTCCAGCAGCTCGGCCGTCTCCTGCTCGTGCGCGAGGTGGAAGGTGGTCCACACCGAGCCGAGGCCACGCGATCGCAGTGCCAGCGCGAAGCTCCAGATCGCCGGGTGGATGGACCCGAAGAACCCCGCCGCCTGCTCGACACCGCGGATCCGGCCCTGCAGGCAGGGGATCACCAGCACCGGCACCCGATCGATGACCTGCATCAGGTAGGCCGCCGATTCCCGGACCCTGATGGCCTGCGCATCCGCCGGCCGGCCGGACTGGGCCTTCAGGTACGCCTCGCCGCCGGACCGGTAGAACTCGCCGATCCTGGCCCGGGTCGCCGGGTCGGTGACCACCACCCACCGCCAGGTCTGGCTGTTGCTGCCGGTGGGGGCCTGCACCGCCAGCCGCAGGCACTGCAGGATCACCTCCGGTTCCACCGGGCGGTCCAGGTCCAGGCGCTTGCGCACCGCCCTGGTGGTGGACAGCAGCCAGTCGGCGGCCTGGACGTGGTCGGTGGGAATGGTCATGACCGGACCCTACGTCCGGGCGCCGCCCCGGGATGGTGCCGGGCGGGACCCGCCGGACAATGATGGCGAGGGGACGACACCGGGAGGTCAGGGTGCCCGCGCAGAACAGGGTCACGCCGGAGGGCGACATCGTCGCCACCGACCTGCGCGGCGCGTGGGCCGGCAACCGCGGGATCCTGCACGACGGAACGCGCATCGTGCGATTCCACGCGGGCAACCTGTGGATCACCTGCGCGCTGTCCTTCCGCGGCCGGTGGAGCCCGCAGTGGCGGCCGCACCACTTCACCTGGCTGTACTTCCAGGACGAGGCCGTCTCGTTCGCGGCCGGGCACCGGCCGTGCGGCGAGTGCCGCCGCCGCGACTACCTGGCCTACCGGGATGCCTGGGCGCAGGCGCTGGCGGTCCCGCCGCCGTCGGCGCGGCAGATGAACGACCGGTTGCACGGCGAGCGGATCGTGCGCGGCACCCACACCCGGCGGGTGCACGCGATGCCGTGGCGCCAACTGCCGGACGGCGTGTTCGTGCGCACCACCGACGGTCCCGCGGTGCTGGTGGGCGATCACCTGGCGGTGTGGACGACGACGGGCTACGGCGCTCGGCGCCCCCGGCCGGGTTCCGGCTCGGCGGCGGTGATCACGCCGCCGTCCACGGTCGCCGTGCTGAGGGCCGGCTACCCGGTCCAGATCGACGACGCCGCCCGGTGACGGCGCCGCAGGAGGGGGTCGGCCGCGGAACCAGTCGGCCGCGGAACCAGTGGGCCGCGGAACCGGAT
Organism: Nakamurella lactea; assembly: GCA_044463405.1. Classification (GTDB taxonomy): domain Bacteria; phylum Actinomycetota; class Actinomycetes; order Mycobacteriales; family Nakamurellaceae; genus Nakamurella; species Nakamurella lactea_B. The sequence goes on from JBIQML010000424.1 coordinate 3,229, forward strand.
CTGATGCAGCACCGTGACGGCGCCGGCGGTGCCCGTGTCAACGGTCCGCCCGCCGGCCGGACGGGATAGACTCACCGCACGCTGACCGACGACGGTGGCTAGGGTTCCGCCGCCCGCACCGCGGGCGGGCCGTGACCGAGCGCCACGGATCCGCCGCTGGCCCCACCGGCGACGGATGAACACCTCTGCGGACAAAAGCCCAGGGAGGGACCGGTCGGCACAGGAAGCGGGGCGCCAGCGCCCCGACGTTCCGTGTGCCGAAACCGGTTCGGTGCACCGTCGTCGAAAGGGAAGAGCGTCCATGTCCCAGGCAGCAACCCCGGCGCCGCTGCAGCAGCGCCCCGTCCTGGTGGTCGACTTCGGCGCGCAGTACGCGCAGCTGATCGCCCGGCGGGTCCGCGAGGCTCGCCTGTACTCCGAGATCGTCCCGTGCACCATGCCGGTCGCCGAGATGCTCGCCAAGCAGCCCGCCGCGATCATCCTGTCCGGAGGCCCGGCCAGCGTGTACGCGGACGGCGCGCCCGGGGTGGACCCGGCGCTGTTCGGCGCCGGCACCCCGGTGCTGGGCATCTGCTACGGATTCCAGGCCATGGCCAGGGCGCTGGGCGGCCGGGTGGATCGCACCGGCCGCGGCGAGTACGGGGCGACGGACCTGGCGGTGACGGGCACAGGCGGCACGCTGCTGGACGGGCTGCCGGACTCCTTCACGGTGTGGATGAGTCACGGTGACGCGGTGGCCGACGCTCCCGACGGGTTCACCGTCACCGCCACCACCGCCGACACGCCCATCGCCGCCTTCGAGAACGTCACCGCAGGGCTGGCCGGTGTGCAGTTCCACCCGGAGGTGCTGCACACCCGGCACGGGCAGCAGATCCTGGAGCGCTTCCTGCACCGGATCGCCGGCCTGACACCGGACTGGACGCCGGCGAACATCCTGGCGGAGCAGGTCGAGCAGGTCCGGGTACGGGTCGGTGGGGCGCGGGTGATCTGCGCGCTGTCCGGTGGGGTCGACTCGGCCGTCGCGGCCGCGCTGGTGCATCGCGCGGTGGGCGACCAGCTCACCTGCGTGTTCGTCGACCACGGGCTGCTGCGGGCCGGCGAGCGCGAACAGGTGCAGCGAGACTACGTGGCCGCCACCGGGATCCGGCTGGTCACCGTGGACGCCTCGCAGACGTTCCTGGACGCACTGGCCGGAGTCACCGACCCGGAGACCAAGCGCAAGATCATCGGCCGGGAGTTCATCCGCGCCTTCGAGGGCGCCGCCGCCGATCTGGCCGCCGAGGCCAAGTCGAGGTGCGATGCTGTGTCATTCCTCGTGCAGGGCACGCTGTATCCGGACGTGGTGGAGTCCGGCGGCGGCACCGGGGCGGCGACCATCAAGTCGCACCACAACGTCGGCGGCCTGCCCGAGGACCTCACCTTCGAGCTCATCGAGCCGCTGCGGGCGCTGTTCAAGGACGAGGTGCGGCTGCTGGGAACCGAACTCGGCCTGCCGGAGACGATCGTGCAGCGGCACCCGTTCCCGGGTCCCGGGCTGGGCATCCGCATCATCGGCGAGGTCACCCGCGACCGGCTGGCGGTGC
>JBIQML010000425.1:0-4793 GCA_044463405.1 Nakamurella lactea
GTGCGCGCCCGCGATCCTCAGGCTTCGGAAGCGCGTGCGCAGGTTGGTCTGCAGCCTCGCCAGTACCTCGGGCCGCGCACCGAGCAGGTAGATCGAGCGCATCTCACGGTCGGCCATGTCGAGCAACGCCTCGAACAGATCGATGCCGGCAATCCGTTCCGGCAGCGGATTGCCCAGGAGCCGGCTGGCCCAGACCACCGGCTGGCCGTCGGCGACGATGAGGTCGCACTCCAGCAACGAGTTGCGCAGTATCGGGTCCTTGCGCAAGGCGACGATCTTGGCCGCATTCACCACACCGATCAGCAGCGGTGCCCTCGTGATCAATGCCTGGTGGCAGCGCTCCAAGGCGCCGTCCAGGGTGATCGGCGCGATGTCCAACCCGAACAGTGTGCGATTGATTTTCACCGTGATCAGCCTCGATGTGATCCGGCCAGACCCGGACGGTGCCAGGCGTACAGGAGCCAACCCAACTCGTACGGACGGCACTCGTGGTCCACCTCCGTCGGAGGGAACAGCCGGTCACGTCCGGGGATCCGTGCTCCGATGTGATAGCTGGACAGCAAGGCGGCCGCCGATCTGACGACCTTGCGCGGCTCCCTTCGACCAACCTTCCGCCAGATGACGGAATGCTCCGGTGCGGCGAGTCCCTCGAAGACCTCCGGATGGATGGTCAGCCAGCGGACTCCGGCGCCGATCGCCTCCGACCGATCTGCGCCCCCGGCGTCGGTGAGGTCGAACAGGGCCATGGGGGCCATCGCGTGCTGGTGGACGCTGTACACCGGGTAGCCCTCCAGCACCGTCCCGTTGCGCACGTCGTAGTGCCACCACCACTGGCCCGCCGATCCCTGGAGACTGGTGATGCGGATGGCGCAGGTGGCCGCTGCCGCTCGAGCGTCAGCATTTCCCTTGGCTGCAGCCAATCTCGCGAGTGCCTGTAAGGGATAGACCTGGTCGGCGAAACACCCGACGTGAGCACGCCACTTTCCGAGCAGGCGTGGCGGCAGGAAGTGCGGGAATAGGCCGTGGTCGGTCTGCGCGGAAAGTAGCCGCCGCGTCGCCCAGCGGATCACGTCGTCCAGGCGACCGCGATCGCCGGAGACCAACGGCTCCGTCGCGAGCGCTGCGGTGAGCGACCAGGCCGCCACCACCGTGGAAATGGGGGCGTCACCCGACAGATTTCGGGCGAGCCGCGCGAACAGATTGATCCGCGGCTCGCCGGCGGCCTCCGCCGCCGCCCAGGCTGCCAGCGCGAGTACGCCGAGATCCTCGTGGCTGCCGGCACGGTCGGCGGTCGCGAGGGCCAGCGTCGCCGCGGTCGCACCCGCCAGCGCCTCGGTCTGGTGATCCGGGTCCAACCGACTCAGTCCAAGAGCGACGATCGCCGCATAGCGGTCGCTGGTGCCTTCCAGGCGGGTGGTCACGCGGCCATGGGTCCGGATTCCTCGTAGGGTTTGCCCTACGGTCTGAGACTCCGGCAGGTACATCCGCGCCAGGCCGTTGACGGCCATCGTCAGCAGGGGACGAATTGTCCGGCGGACATCCCTGCTCACGATGTCGAGGCGCGGTCGGACCGAGGGCTGCTGCGTGGTCAGTTCGATCGCCTCCGTCGTCGTCGCGTCGATGGTCGTCACGTCCGCACCACCGCCGGTGAGGATGCCTTCGGAATGAATACCGTGGGCGTGCCGGTACCGTCGGCTGGGACCTCCCAGACATCGGTGACGGTGGCCTGAGCGCCGGGGCGGGGCAACGAGTACAGCAGGTGGGAGTTGTCCAGCCATTCCATCTGGTCGTCCACGCTGCGCTTCTCCGCCAGCATGGTCAGCTTGTTGGTTGTCAGGTTCAGTACGGCCAGGTGCCAGTTGCCAGCGGTCGGCGCGCCGTAGCGGACCTTGAAGGCGACCCGCGTCCGGTCGGGCGATACCGAAGGGCATTCCGCGGTCTGGTGGATGCTCGTCATCGTCTTCGTGGCGATGTCGCCCTTCACCAGCCAGGTCTTCCCGCCGGAGGCGGCGGTGGCGTAGAAGGTGTTGTCATTCACGAACGTCACCCCCCAGAAGTTCTTGTCCACCGCTGTCAGGGGCTTGCCGTCGACGGTGGTGTGCCAGAACTCGATGTTGCCCAGGTTCTTGCCGGCCGCGGTGCGGATGATCGTCTCGGTGGAGAAGCTCGACGAGGCGTAGGTGTGGCCGACCACGAACGTTGTGGTGGCGATCATCGACCCATCCGGGGACAGGCGAGCCCGGCTCGGCAATCCGTCCAACGAGGTGGTCTTGACGGGCGAGAGTTTCGCGTTCAACTGGATCAACTGGTAGTCCGAAACGATGCCCTTCTTGGCGGAGACGCAGACGCCGTCGGTGCGCGTCGCATAGACCCGCGCGCAGGTCGAGTCGAGCACCGCGCGCGGACCGGAGGGATCGGACAGCGGCACCACGGCCAGCCGGCCGTAGGTCTGCCCGAGAGCCATGGAGCGGAACACCACGTGGCCGTGGTCGAGAATGCCGGACAGGTCGTTGCTCTGCGCCACCCCGGGCGCGGCCGCCTCCGCAGCGGCGTCCTGCGAGCGGACATGCAGGAAATAGCCAAGCGACCCGCCGGCGGCCAGGATGCACACCACCGCCAGGACCACGATGCGAAGTCGCGTGCTCATGCATTTGATCCCTGCGCACGATCGCGACCGGCGAGCACCCGCAGCAGGACGGCCGAGATCGGCACGGCCGCGACCATGCCGGCGGTCATCACGAACAGCGCGAGGCTCTTGTTCCCGAACTGCCACATCAGGCCGAAGACCACCGAGGAGGTGAACCTGGTGATGGCCACGACGGTCTGGGCGGCGCTGATTCCGCTGGCCCGTACGGACTCAGGCACCTCTCGGGTGGCCAGTGCCGACAGCACGCCGTCGGTGGCGGCGTAGAAGGTGCCGAGCAGCAGCAGCACGATGACGGCGCCGACCACTCCGCCGAGGTGTGTGGCCGCCATCGGATAGGCCGCCAGCAGCACCACGTGGCCGGCCAGGAATACCTTGCCGCGGCCGATCCGGTCGGCCAGCCGGCCCAGCGGTATCGCCAGACCCAGGTAGGCGATGTTGGTACCGACGAACAGCAGCGGGAAGAAGCGATCAGCGATCTGGCCGCCCGATTGCAGGGACAGGTACAGAAAGCCGTCGCCGACGGTGAACACGCTCAGCAGGCCGGCCACGATCAGGACCCGGCGCAGGCCGGGCTGCGAGAGGTCCCGCAGCCTGGGCCGCGTGGGCGGCACGACCACCGAAGCGGTGTCCGAGCGCCGGCGCAGGTTCGGAATGATCAGGCCGAGCACCGCCACGCCCATCACGGCTGCGGCGAACGAGACCACGAAGACCGTCTGGTAGCCGTGCATGCCGAACGGAAACGCCGCCAGGATGGCAAACGCCAGCAGCGGTCCCATCAACGCACCCATGGTGTCCATGGTCCGGTGCACGCCGAAATTGCGTCCCAGGAAATCCGGGTGGGACGCGGTGGCGATCAGCGCATCACGGGGACCGGTCCGGAATCCCTTACCGATGCGGTCCACCGCAATCGTGGAAGTGATCGGCCAGAAGCCCTGGGAGACCAGCAGCGTAATGCGCGACAGTGCGGAGACGCCGTACCCGCCCAGCGCGATCCACTTGGGCCGATCGGTCCGGTCCGCCCACCACCCGCCGAGGATCCGCACCAGCGCGCTCATGCCCTGGTAGATGCCGTCGACGAATCCGTAGGCGAGCGGCCCCAGACCGATGATCACCGTGATGTACAGCGGGAGCACCGCGTTGACCGACTCGGAGGAGATGTCGGTGAACAGGCTGACCGCGCCGAGGCCGATGACGGTGGGCGCGACCCGGCGACCCGGCCGCGAACCGGGCTGACTCTCGGTCTTGACGGTGGTAGGAGTGCCACGCACCGTGACGTACACGGCTCAGCCGTCCGTGACCGGAGGCGCTGCCGGGGTGCGCGCATGCCAATCGACCATGAGACCTTCCCAACCCCGACCGCCTACGCGGGCAAGACCAGGCGCTCGCCATGCCGCATCAACGGTTCAGATTGTGACAGTCAGCAACAATGACCGCTAGTCGTAGGCCCTAAGGAGTTGTAGATTCACCCATAGGACGCAGAAACGATGACTCACTGCTCTGCAGTTGATGTCTGAACGACGACAACCCGGGTTCGGCATGTAGCCCATCCGAAGGGACGGACCGTGATGTCCGAGCCGGCAGACGAGGTGGCGTCGCCCGTGCCCGCCTCGGCATCCAACAAGCCCGATAAGCCCAGTGCCGCTGATGATTCGGGGGTCCTGTCGCCCACGGACGGTGACGATCCGGATTCGCAGCGCTCTCGCCGCCGCGTCGTCGGCTGGTCCATGCTGGTCGTCGGAATAGTGATCCTGCTGGCCATCGGCTGGGTGAGCGTCCGGAGCGTGCAGGCCTATCGTGATCTCGCCGCCGCCAGGAACACCGTCACCGCCATCCAGCAGGAGTTCGACGCGCACGGCATCTCCCGTCCCGCCGAATTGGCCTCGCTGGCCCATCGGCTCGCCGGGCAGACCGCGGGTGCCCGATCGGCCGTGGACGACCCGCTCTACCGGGCCGCCGCGGCCCTACCCGGGATCGGGCCCAACCTCGCGGCGGTGCGCACGATCGCGGTGTCCGTGGACGGCATCGCTGAGGCGTTGACGCCCGGCGCCGACCTGGCCGACTCACTGGACGAGCAGCACCTGTTCCCGCACGACGGGGCGGTGAACATGAACACCGTCACCGCCGCTGCCGGCGTGATGCGCTCGAT
>JBIQML010000426.1:0-4783 GCA_044463405.1 Nakamurella lactea
CGCACCCGCGGGCCCAGCAGGCGCTCCCGCTCGCGCAGCAGCGGGCTGTCGCCGTTGGCGATGGTCACGTCCGCGCCGGGCTGGGACAGCGCCGACAGCTTGTCGGAGAAATAGGTCTCGGCGTCGCCGCGGTGCCAGGGCAAGTGATCCGGATGCAGCGACGTCACCGCCGCGACCGGCGGCGTCACCGGCAGGTCGGTGGCCTGGTAGCTGGACACCTCCACCACCCAGTAGTCGAAGTCCGAGCCGGACCGCGGGTCGTACGGCGGCCGCCCGATGTTGCCACCGACCAGGCAGCGATAGCCCCAGCCGGAGAGCAGGTGCCCGGCCACCGCCGTGGTCGTCGACTTGCCCTTGGTCCCGGTGATCACCAGCACCCTCGACAGGTCCGCCCCGGCCAGCCACAGGCCGAGCCCGCCGACCACCGCCACGCCGGCCGACTCCAGGTGCGCGACCGCGGCGCCGTACCGGCTGATCCCGGGCGACTTGATGACCACGTCGCACCCGGTCAGCGCCTCCAGACCGCCGGCATCGGTGGGGAGAACCGGAGCGCCCATCACCGCCGCGCCCGACGGGGTGTCGTCCACCAGCACCGGGTCGACGCCGCGCTGCCGGCAGGCCCGCAGGCTGGCCGAGCCCTCCACGCCGAGCCCGTAGATGCCGACCCGCCGTCCGGGCAGGTCGGACCACGCGATCCGGGGTCGCGGCACGCTCAGCCCCGCAGCTCGGCGGGCAGGTACGCGTCGGGGATGAAGTGCCGCCCGATCGGCTGCAGCAGGGATTCCGCCGCGGCGCTGGCGGTGTCGTCGGCCGGGCCGGCCGGCGACCCGAGCCTGGCCACCAGATCGGCCAGCATCGACGAGCCGGCGCGGTCCGGCCTGGCCAGCGCCAGCTGGGCGGCCACCCGGCACTCGCCCACGTCGCCGACGCACTCCCACGGCTTGGCGTCCGGGATCAGGCCGAGCAGCGTCTCGAACTTGGGTGTCAGGTCGGGGTTCTCCAGCGGCTCGGGTCCGCCGCCGGCGAACACGCCGCGCAGCACGGTGGCGTCCACGAACGGGGCGAGGATCAGGTCGATGAAGCAGCACTTGTCGCAGTGCGCGCACCAGTGGTCCAGCCGCTGAGCCAGGTTGATGTGAAAAGCCCGGTTGCAGCTGCGGAACGTGTCGACGTACTGGCCCAGCGCGGCGAACCGCTGGGCGATCCACAGCTCGCTGTACGGGCGCAGCATGGAGAAGTACTGCAGGGCAGCCTGTTCCGGCCGGTCCCCGGGGCCGATGGCCTCCGTGATCACCCGCCGGAAGCCGGCCTCGAACGCCTCGCTCTTGGAGTACTGATGGTTGATCGAGCGGTCCCCGAGCTGGACGGTGCCGACCGACGCGGACCACTCGTTGCTCATCGCCACCGCGTCGTGGCCGCCGACCGCGGCCGCCAGCACGGCGATGGCCGAGATGACTCCCGTCACCGGCACGTGCCCGTTGCGGAAGCCGAGTTCGGCGGAGCGCAGGATCTGCTCGTCCAGCAGCCGTTCCGCCCGCACCACCGGCAATCCCGTCACCGCCGCGGGTTTCTCGATCGCCTCGAACCGGTCTCCCGGACGGTTCACCACGAACAGCGCCGGTGACGCCGCCAGCGGGCGCAGCAGTTCGACGGTGACGATGGAGTCGACACCGCCGCCGAACGGGATCAGCGGCGTTCCGGGGCGAGGGGAGAATCCCGCCGGCTCGCGGCGGTCCAGACGAGGGCCGCGGATCTCCAGGCCGGACAGGTCCAGCCGCGGTTCCGACCGGTAGGCGAACTCGCCCAGACCGTCGATATAGAACTCCCGCAGGAACTCCCGCTCGGTGTCGGTGACGGCGGTTTCGCCCAGGTCGATCACCGGGGGCGCGCCGGCCTTGTAGTAGGAGACGCCCGCCAGCAGGAACACCAGTCGGGCGGCCTCGTGCGCGGCCGGGGCGGACCAGTCGCCGCCGGCCGGCAACACCACCTGCTCGGTGAAGGTCCAATCGTCCAGCCGGTACCGGCAGGTGAGCCGATTGTGCGCGGGATCCACCTGGAAGCCGAGGTACTCGAAGACCTCGGCGGTGTAGGGGGTTTCGGTGACGGGGCTCATGTCCTGGCCCCCGGCAGCAGCCGCGCCAGCACGCCGAACCGGCCGCACGGCCCCTCGAGGCGGTGGCTGTAGAACGGCGTGCCCGGCCCGGTGCTCAGGCCGGAGCGATGGACGTTGTCCTCGGCGACGCCGGCGTCGACGAGCTGGATCCGGGCGGCGGCCACCAGGTCGAACAGGAACCTCCCGGTGCCGTCCGGGCGCAGCACCCGGCCGGTGCGCTCGCCGAACGCGGCACCGGCGGCATCGGCGACATCGTCACCGACCTGGTAGACCTCGCCGGCGATGGCGGGCCCGATGCCGGCGACGATGTTCGCCGGAGACGATCCGACGTCGACCATGGCGCGCACCGCCGCCGGGGTCACCCCCCGGACGGTGCCGCCCCAGCCGGCGTGCACGCAGGCCAGCACCCCGGCGACCGGATCGTGCAGCACGATCGGCACGCAGTCCGCGACCAGCACCACCAGCACGACCCCCGCGGTGGTGGTGACCAGGGCGTCGGTCGCGGGAACGGCATCCGCGTCCGACCGGGCGCCGCGCCCGCGATGCTCGTCACCGACGATGGTCACCGCACGCTGGTGCACCTGCTGGCAGAACACCAGGTCGTCCAGGCTCGAGCGCATGGCGGTCGCCACCCGGGTCCGGTTCTCCAGCACCGCCGCGTCGTCGTCGCCCACGTGCAGGCCCAGGTTCAGCGTCGCGTAGGGACCCTCGGACACCCCGCCGTGCCGGGTGGTCAGCGCAACCCGGACCAGCGCGGCGTCGAAGCACGGCCAGGTCAGCAGCGGTACCGGGGTCTCGTGCAGCGGCACCATGCCGGTCCCGGCGTCCGCCGGCGCGCCCGCGGCGGCCGGGCCGGCGGGGGACTGGTGCGTGCCGACCATCCGGGGCGACTCCCATCGACGTGGGGACCGGGCTCTCCCGCCCGGCCGACCTCGACCAGCGTATCGGGCGGTCGCGGGTCACCCGCCGCGTCGGCGTGCCGGGCTGGCGCACTTCCCTGATGTGCCGGCCGGCGGCCGCGCCTACCGTCATCGACCATGGACGCACGATCCGGACGCGGCCGGCCGGTCGGTGTCGCGGCGCACCCGGCGGGCAGGCCGGCGGCGTTCCGGCTCGGCGCCCGGCAGGGCGAGCCGTTCTGGAGCGAGGACACGGTGACGGTCGTCAAGGCGGCGCCGGACCGGACCGGCGGGCACCTGGCGGTCGTCGAGCAGCTGCTGGTGGCCGGCCGGACGCGGCCGCCACGCACCGAACCGGACGGCGACCAGATCGTCTACAGCCTGGACGGCATCATCGACGTGCTGGTCGGGGCCACCGTGTACACGCTGGAGCGGGGCGGGATGCTGTTCGTCCCGCGCGGCCAGCCGGTCTCGATGCGGGTGCTCTCGGACACCGCCCGGGTGCTGGTGATGGTGGCGCCCGCGGGCGACGGCGTGCTGCGCTGCCTCGTCGCCGGCTGACCTGTCGCGGGCACCTGTGCGCCGGCGGTGACGGCCGTTCCGGCGTGCCCGCCCGCAGCCAGCCGGTTCACCCGCCGGCCAGCATGGCGGCCGCCTGGTGCCTCGTGCGGGCGCCCAGCTTCCGCCGGGCAGAGGCCAGCTGGGACTCGACGGTCCGCGGCGAGACCCCCAGCCGGGCGCCGATGGCCGCGTCCGACAGCCCCTGACCGACCAGCGCGAGCACCTGGCGCTCCCGGCCGCTGAGGCCGTCCGGCCCGTTCGTGGTACCCGACCCGGCCGAGGACCGGCGGCCGGCCAGCCGCGGTGCGGACCGGATCACCCCGGCCGATCGCAGCGAACTCCGGATCTGCCCCAGCAGCGGTGCCATGTCGTGCCCGGCCGCGTCCTGCTCGACGGCCAGCAGCCTCGTCACCGCCTCGTCGGTCTCCCCCGCCCTGCGCAGCGCCTCCGCACCACCCCACCGGCTGCGCACCCAGCCTCGCGCGCTGTAGCGCTGCCACCGCTCCGCGGCCCGGTCGAACTGGTCGACCGCGTCGTCCCAGCGTTCGGCCGACATCGCCCGGATCCCGGCCACCTCGAACGGCGCCGCCTGGCACATCAGGGTGGTCGGAGCCTGATCGCCGAAGTCCGGGACCGGCTCGCCACACCACAGCGCCGCCCAGGCGAAGGTGGCCGAGCTGTAGGCGATCAGGTCCGAGCTGTCGGCGGTGTGCCGGCGGTGTTCCGGCCATTCGGCCAGCGCGCGGGCGGGCTTGCCGTCCCAGAGCAGCGCCTCCGCCCGGTGGAAGTGCACGCTCTCCTGGAAGGTGTCGTCCTGGTCGCGCTGGTCAGCGACGATGGCCTCGATCATCGTGAACGCGTCGTCGATCCGGCCGGTGTCCACCAGGGCCAGGCAGGTCGTCATCCGAACCTGCCGCCTGGTCATCGGGCGCAGCGGCTCGGCGAGCAGCCGGGCGGCGTCCGACAGCACCGTCGGGTAGTCGCCGGCGTGGCAGGCCAGGTTCAGCCGCATGGCCTCGTACTGCTGGCGCCACTCCGTCAGGTGCAGCTGTTGCGCCCGCTCGATGGCATCGTCGGCGATCTCCCGGCCGCGCTCCGGAACGCCGCTGGACTCGTGCGCGGTGATCAGGTTGTTGGCGGCCACGCACTCCACGGCCAGCTCGCCCTCGCGGCGCGCCAGGTCGACCGCGGCGGCCAGATCGTCGTCCCA
>JBIQML010000427.1:0-4772 GCA_044463405.1 Nakamurella lactea
CGCGTGGCGGGGACGACACTGACTGCGGCGGAGGCCAGGGGCGGGTTGACCAGGCCGGATCCGATGCCGGCCACGATGAACCCGCCGATCAACGCGGTCCACGTGCTGCCGATGTCCAGGCCGCGCATGAGAAGCAACCCGATTCCGACCAAGACAAGGCCGGGGGTGATGATCCAGCGCACCGGGATGCGGGAGGTGGCGCGTCCGGCGGCGCCTGCGGCGAGCATGGTGCCGCCGGAGATGATCAGCAGGATAGTGCCGGCCTTCAGCGCGGTGTAGCCGAGGTCATCTTGCAGGTAGAGGACGAGGTAGACGAACATCGCGAATAGTGACGCGTTCATGGCGAACGCCGCCGCCGAGGCGCCCAGGAACGTCCGGATGCGTAGCAGGCGCAGATCGAACATGGGGTGCTTCACACGCCATTCGATGACGGCGAACCCGGCCAGCAGTGTCCCGGCCATGATCAGGCAGCCGACGACGGCGTGGTCGGCCCAGCCGTGTTCGCCGGCCCGGGTGAGGCCGTAGACGAGGGCGAGGAGGGCGGCGGTGAAGGTGGCGCAGCCGGCCCAGTCCGGCCGGGCGACGTGCGTGCCGCGTGACTCGGCCACCTTCCAGAGGGTGATGGCCATCGCCGCGGCTCCGAGGGGCACGTTGACCCAGAACACGCCTCGCCAGCTGAACCCGGTCGTGATCGCCCCGCCGGCGATCGGCCCGAGTGCGGTGGCGGCGCCGCTGACGGCACCCCAGATGCCGAACGCGGTGCCTCGGGATTTGCCGTTGAAGGTCACGGCCAGGATCGCTAGGGAGGTCGCGAACAGGATCGCCCCGCCGGCGCCTTGGAGGGCGCGGGAGGCGATGAGCATCGGGGCGGTTTGCGCCGCCGCACACATAATGGACCCACCAGTGAAGATCACTAGGCCGACCGTGAACAGGCGCTTACGACCGTACCGGTCGGCCAGGGACCCGGAAACCAGTAACAGCGCCGCCAGGCTGAGCGCGTAAGCGTCGACGACCCACTGCACGCCGGAAAGACTCGCCCCCAGTTCGTGCTGCAGGTTCGGCAACGCCACCGTGACGATCGTGATGTCCAGAAGCAGCATGAACGTCGCGACACACACCACCAGCAACGTCCAGCCCTTACGACCCGCCATCCCCGGCTCCCTCCGCCTGCCAGGCCAGGTTCCGGCCTGGCCATCCCATCCTCGAAGGCGAAGGGCGCCAATGTCGCATCAGTAGACAGAATCCGTCTGATTCTTATCGTTAGGCTGCGGGCTGTGGATGAATCGGTACTTGAGGATCCGATGGATCGACGAATCGTGCGCGCCCTGCAACTCAACCCACGCGCACCGTTCAGCCTGCTGGGCCCGGTGCTCGGCATGGCGGAGCAGACCGCGGCTCGCCGCCTGCGCCGCCTAGTGCGGGAGGGCCTGCTCCGAGTCACGGCTGTCGTCGACCCGCACGCGCTGGGCCAGACGACCTGGACGGTACGGGTGCGCTGCCGGCCCGAGGGCGCCACCGCCCTGGCCGAGGCTCTCGCCCGCCGCGACGACGTCTCCTGGGTGTCCATCCACTCGGCCGGCTGGGAAGTCACCTTCAACCTGCGCGCCCGTAGCGACGCGGACGCACAGGACCTCCTGGTACGCCTGCTGCCCAAGACCACGCCTGTGCTGGATGTGTCGGCGGCCGCCGTGCTGCACACGTTCATCGGCGGCGACCCCGCAGACTGGCAAGGCTGGATCGACACCCTCACCGGTGACCAGACCGAACGGCTGCGCCCCAAATCCCGGCCGGCCGCGCAGGACCGAGTGGCGCTCACGCGGGAGGATCGGCTCCTGCTTGACCTGTTGGCTGCCGACGGCCGCGCTAGCTACGCCGCCCTGGCCCGGCGTACTCGCTCCACGTCCGGCCGCGTCCGCCGTCGCGTCGAGGCCCTGGCCGCCTCCGGCGTGCTACATTTCGACGTCGATCTCGCCCCCGCCGCCAGCGGCGCCCACGCGGTCACCATGCTCTGGCTCACCGTCACCCCGGACGCACTCGACGCGGCCGGCACCGCCCTGGCCGGCTGCGGCGAGATCCCCTACGCGGCCGCCCTCACCGGGCCGGCCAACCTCACCGCCGCCCTCGCCGCCGAAAGCCTCGACGGCGTCTACCAGTTCCTCACCGACATCCTCGCCCACATCCCAGGGATCACCGGCTACGACCTCGCCCCACAACTACGCGCCGTCAAACAAGCCGGCACCCTTATCACCGACGGACACCTCACCGCCCCCAGACGGACCCGGTAATCAGCGACGTGACCCCGCCGGGGAGTGATAGCGGTTGCAGACAGTCGCGAAGACGCTCTCACCTGCCCACGGTTGTATTCGTTTGCCGGTCGACGTGCGAATCGGATCGAGGATGCCAAGATGAGCGAATGACTGATCAGGTCCAGTCTCGATCACTGCTCGAACGGCGCGAGGCCGCGCTGCAGCGGCTCCGCTCGGGCGGCAACCTGTGGCTCGCAACGGCGAGTGATCGCGGCCCACACTTGATCCCGGTGTCCTTCCGGTGGGACGGGGTGCGACTGACCACGAGCACCTTCGAGAACAGCAGGACGCTGACGAACATTCGAGCCCAGCCGAGGATCTATGCGGCCGTAAGCAGCACGAAGGACGTTCTCATGATCGATGCCGTGGCTGTCGTCATGGCCGCGGACGACGTCCGTGACGCAACCAGAGACGGATACGCACGAGCATCAGGGATTCCGCGAGAGAAACCGGGTTTCGATTACATCCAGCTCCGGCCCGAGCGGGTGCAGGTGTGGAAAGGTCCGGCGGAGTTCACGAACCGGACTGTCATGCGCGATGGCGCGCGGCTTGACGACCCGCTCCCTGATCGCTTCGCCCGCGATTTCCAGTAGCCGAACGGCTGAAACGGTGAACGCCCGCGGTGACGACGAGTTGGACACTCCGACCTGGATGCATCAAGTCATCGAAAGCCGCCTCACCGATCGGCTGCGGTCGAATGCGGGGCGACGAGGACAGAGTCTTCGCGACGCGAACGCCAGCACGGATCCACGAGCCGAGGTATTCATCGAGGTAGCCCGCGACACCGCGCAGCAGGCGAGGAACCGCTGACTTCCTGGGCCAGTCGGCAATGGTGGACGACAGCATCACGGCAGGCCGCGCTCTCCTGGCGCGGCGCTGGCCACCTGCTCGAACGATCGCCCTCGGCAGGCTCACCGGCACCGGGTTCGCCATCGTGATCACGTTCGCCGTGACTCTGGTCGGGTGAGCATCGCCGGAAGCAGCTGCCCACAAGGCGGGCGTGGTGCCCCGGTCGCACCGATGATCAAGACTTCGGTCGGACGGTTCGGAGGTCAGTTACCGTAGACCACTGCAACAGCGGCCCGCAGGTTGGCGCATCTGACCATCCTGGTTTCAGTTCGCCATCAGCTACATCGCCGCTGTGTAAAGCGCCTCGCGGGACGGTCACTGACGACATGGCCAGGCCCGCGCGACGGTCGGCTACCGTCTGACCATGCCCCGCCAGACGTACTGGAAGGTCCCGTTCGAATGGACGCTGTCCCAACCTCCGAGGGAAGATCCCCTTCCCGAGGATTGGTTCTGGCGCGACGGCACCACGCTGGAGGAGCCAGTCGGACTGGTGGCCGAGGTCCTTGCCAACTCCCCGGGACCCGAGGACGCCCGGGCCGTCGAGCGGCTCGGAGCGGAGGAAGCTGCTCGTCGGGTTGTTGCGCTGGCACCAGGATTCAGCTACCTGCCCGGCCGCTGGCACGTCCTGACGGTGCGAGAAAGGATGGCCGGTTTCGTCCTCCCGGTCGTCTACGACGGTTGTGACCGAGACGGTCTCGACGAGGCGACGATCTACCACATGGGCGTGGCACCGAAGTACCGGGGCCGGGGCCTCGGGCGACTACTGCTGCGTCGAGCCACCCATGTGCTGGTGAACCACGGCGTATGGCGTGTGTACTGCGACACGCCCTCGAACGATCACCCGATGATCCACCTGTTCGAGACCGAAGGATGGGAACGCCTCCCCGATCACGAACGCCCGATCGTCGAGCCTGAATAGCGGTCAATCAGCCGACTCGGCAAAATCGCCCACTCGACGGCAATGATCGCCGATCAAGTACGCTCCGGAACCATCGTCGCCAGCCACGCACGACTGCCCGGAAAGGGTCATCGAGCAATCGACTTTGAAGACCCCGTACGTCGGTGCTCTCGTGGCCATAACGAGAGCGTTCGCAAGCGGCCGTGCCCAGGCTGCGGTGACGCAACAACTGCGCGGCCTCGACGAGGCCACCACCACCGGCGAGCACGCCGCAAGCAGCAGTATGGCGCAGTCGATGCGCGGCGCCGAGCCCGTCGACACCGGCGCGTCGAAGAGCCTTGGACACCATCACCGACACCGCGTTGCGGGACAGCGCCGCGTGCGGGGCGCAGGAACTCAAGAACACCTCGCGACGCGAGTTCGTCCGGGGCCGGGATGTCTGCAGGTAGTTGGCCAGTGAGCGCCCTCTCCTAGCCAACAGAGAGAATCAGCATCCCGCCACGCCGCGTCGTTATCCCGAACTCGCGACGCCAAACACCTCAGCCGGTAGAGCCAGACACGCCGCACATCGACTTAACCGGCACTTACCGATAACCGGGACCCGGGCCCTACGCGGTGTACGCACAACTCTCCGGATTGCACGCCCAGATCGTCGGGAGCCGCGTGCGCTCGAGCGCGCGGTCGGCGTGCTTGAAGGGATGGTAGTTGGAAGGCCCCTT
>JBIQML010000428.1:0-4768 GCA_044463405.1 Nakamurella lactea
CGCTCGTCGTTGTAGAGGTTGCCCACCAGCGTGGAGATGTTCGGCTTGAACAGGCCGTTGCCCAGAATGATCAGCAGCAGGGATACGTAGAAGGCGGTGGTGCTATGGATGGCCAGGCCGAAATAGCCCGCGGCCATCAGCGTGGCGCCGGCGACCCCCAGGATGGCCCGCGCGATGATCAGCATCTCGGCGCTGGAGGAGTAGGCGGCCAGCACCGAGGCGGCGCTGAAGGCGGCGGCCCCGATCAGCAGCAGCCGCCGGCGCCCGATCCGGTCCCCGAGCGAGCCCATGGTCAGCAGCAGCCCGGCCAGCACGAACCCGTAGATGTCGAAGATCCAGAGTTGCTCGGCCGCGGTGGGATCCAGGTCGCGACTGATGAACGGGACCGCGAAGTACAGCACCGACACATCCATCGAGACCAGCAGGAGGGGAAGGGCGAGCACGGCGAGCGCGGTCCACTCCCTGCGCCCGGCGCGCGGGCCGGCGGGGGTCGTCATGGTCATGGGAACTCCTCGGGGTGTGCCGGCCATCGCCGACTGACTGTGTATGAAGTACACCGAACAGTATGCGGGATACACTGATTTGTCAATCCAGGACTCGACCGGTACAAGAAGGGGGTGGACGAACCGGTGACGAAGCCCGCCACGACGGCACGGCCGACCGGTGACGCCGGTCCTGATCGAGCCGCAGGCGGTGCCGACGATCCCAGCCTCACGCTGCCGCCAGGGCTGGATCTGCTGTGGGGCCGCCGGGAGCGGGGCCGGACCGGCCCGAAGCCCGGCCTGAGTATCGACGCCATCGTGGACGCCGCGCTCCGGGTGGCGGACGCCGAGGGGCTGGACGCGGTCTCGATGAAGCGGGTGGCCGCCGAACTCGGATTCACCACCATGGCGCTGTACCGGTACGTCGACTCCAAGGACGAGTTGCTGGCCATGATGTGGAACGCCAGCGCGCTCGGGTTGCCGGAGGTCACCGGCCGGGGCTGGCGCGAGCGGTTGCAGAACTGGGCCATGCTGCAGTTCGACGGGGTGTGCCGGCGGCCGTGGATCCTGCAGATGCCCATGTCCCGTCCACCGGCCGGCCCGGCCTCGCTCGCCTGGGTCGAGCAGGCGCTGGACGCGCTGGCGGAGACCCGACTGACCGAGGCGCAGAAGATGAGCGTGGTGGGGCTGATCAGTGCCTATGCGCTGAGCGAGGCCCGGCTGCAGTACGAGGAGGCGCAGGCCCGCGGCGAGGGTTCCTATGCCGACTACGCCGAACTGCTGCGTGAGGTGGCCGACGAGCAGACCTATCCGGCGCTGTATCGGGCCGCGTGGTCGGGAGAACTGGACGGGAGGCAGGCCACCGACAGCCCGACGTTCGACGTCGAGCAGTTCCGGTTCGGCCTGGAGCGCATCCTTGACGGTATCCAGGTCCTGATCGAGGCCGGCGCGGGCGAGCAGTAGCTGCGACGGGTCGCACACCGGGCTGCAGGCCACCGCAGGATGGATTCATGCCAACCCGCAACTCCCGGGGCCCCAGACTGGCCGGGTGGCCGACGGTCGGGGCGCCGTCCGGTCCGGCCGGCGATACCACCCGCGCACGAGATCGAGCCCGGACCCGCCCGAGGATCGGACGGCGGGTCCCCACGCCGGGTGCTGGGTCCCGGACCGTTTCCATAGCGGTTGACTTATATAGCGGAACACTTATACTCGCCTGATGCACGCGTTCGACGTCCTCGGCGACCCGATTCGCCGGCGCATCCTGGAACTGTTGGCCGGTGGTGAACTGTCCGCAGGGCAGGTGGTGCACGCCGTCGGTGAGGAGTTCGGGATCTCCCAACCGGCGGTGTCCCAGCACCTGAAGGTGTTGCGGGACACCGGTTTTGCCGGGGTGCGCACGGAGGGGACCCGACGGGTCTACTCGCTGGATCCCGCGCCATTGCGCGGGGTCGACGAGTGGCTGGACCCGTTCCGACGGTTTTGGAACCCCCGCCTGGATGCGCTCGGCACCGAGATCGCGCGCGGCAAGAAGGCGCGCCGGGACGGCAGATCGACGCCCCGGACCGACGACAAGGAGACCAGATGACCGAGCAGACCGACCAGATCATGGCCGCGCAGCCGACCGAGGTGCATCGCGGGCTGACCATCGAGCGGGACGGGTCACGGCAGGACACCGTTCAGAGCATCAGCCAGTCGTACCCGACATCGGTCGACGACCTGTGGCAGGCGTGCACGAGGGCCGACAGGCTGGCGCGCTGGTTCGCGCCGGTGCACGGGGATCTGCAGCTCGGCGGCCGCTATCAGATCGAGGGCAACGCCTCCGGGGAGGTGGTGGCGTGCGAACCGCCGCGGACCTACACGGTGACGTGGGAGATCGGCGGGGACGCCAGCCAGGTGACGGT
Source organism: Nakamurella lactea (assembly GCA_044463405.1). Taxonomy (GTDB): domain Bacteria; phylum Actinomycetota; class Actinomycetes; order Mycobacteriales; family Nakamurellaceae; genus Nakamurella; species Nakamurella lactea_B. The sequence goes on from JBIQML010000428.1 coordinate 2,384, forward strand.
TCGCGTCGCCGCCGACGGCGACCGTGCCCGGCTCACCATCGAGCATCAGCACAGCGGTGACGCGAATTCGGAGTTCTGGACGCAGTTCGGGCCGGGCGCGACCGGGGTCGGCTGGGATCTGGCGCTGCTCGGGCTGGCCCTCCACCTGATCACCGGTGAGGTCCGGCCCGAGGACCCGAACGCCTTCGTCCAGTCGGCACCGGCCCAGGCGTTCATCCGCGCCGTCAGCCAGCGCTGGGGCGAGGCGTCGGTGCGCGCCGGAACGCCGGAGGGGGACGCCACCGCGGCTGCCGACCGCACGACCGCCTTCTACCTGGGCACCGGGCCCGCCTGAGGATCGCCGGCCACGGGTACGGATCGATGCGGTTTCACACCATCCCGGCCGTGCACCTTCTCCGCGCGCTCTGGGCAACACCCGGGCGTCTCTTCCCCGCCCGATCGGGCCCATCCGGACCCCTCCACTAGATTCGACGGGGTGACCAGGCCGCGCAGCATCGAGCAAGGAGGGTTGGGCCTGTCGGCCCGCCGCATCATCGGCACCGAGGTGGAGTACGGCATCTCGGTCCCCGGTGACCCGTCCGCGAACCCCGTCGTCACCTCCACCCAGGTGGTGCTGGCCTACGCCGCGTCGGTCGCCGCGCCGCGCGCCCGGCGGGCCCGCTGGGACTACGAGGTGGAGTCCCCGCTGCGGGACGCCCGCGGCTACGACCTGTCCAGCCTGTTCGGCCCGGCGGTGGAGCCGGACGTGGACGACATCGGCGCGGCCAACGTGATCCTGTCCAACGGGGCCAGGCTGTACGTGGACCACGCGCACCCGGAGTTCTCCGGGCCGGAGGTCACCAACCCGCTGGACGCCGTCCGCTACGACAAGGCCGGCGAGCGGGTGATGGAGCAGGCGGCGCTGCTGGCCGGCGCGGTGCCCGGCGCCAAGGCGCTGCAGCTGTACAAGAACAACGTGGACGGCAAGGGCGCGTCCTACGGCACGCACGAGAACTACCTGTGCCTGCGCGAGACCCCGTTCCCGTCCCTGATCGCCGGGCTGATCCCGTTCTTCGCCTCCCGGCAGGTGATCACCGGATCGGGCCGGGTGGGCATCGGGCCGTCCGGGCAGACCCCCGGCTTCCAGCTCGCGCAGCGCTCGGACTACATCGAGGTCGAGGTCGGGCTGGAGACCACCCTCAAGCGCGGCATCATCAACACCAGGGACGAGCCGCACTCGGACGCCGAGCGGTACCGCCGGCTGCACGTGATCATCGGTGACGCGAACCTCGCCGAGCTGTCCATCTACCTCAAGGTGGGAACCACGGCGCTGGTGCTGTCCATGATCGAGCAGGGCTGGCCGCTGCCGGCGGTGCAACTGGCCAATCCGGTGGCGGCCGTGCACGAGATCTCCCATGACCCGTCGCTGGCCACCACGGTCCCGCTGGCCGACGGCCGGGCCCTGCGGGGCGTCGACATCCAGCGGGCCTACGCCGAGGCGGCGGCCGCGTTCGTCGAGGACCGCTTCGGCGATGACGTGGACCCGGACACGGCCGACGTGCTGCAGCGCTGGCTCGAGGTGCTGGACACCCTGGAGCGCGACCCGATGGAGCTGGCCGACCGGCTGGACTGGCCGGCCAAACTGCGCCTGCTGGAGGGTTTCCGGGCCCGTGACGGGCTGGCTTGGGGGGCGCCCCGGCTGGCCCTGGTGGACCTGCAGTACTCGGACGTCCGGCTGGACAAGGGTCTGTACAACCGGCTGGTGTCGCGCGGATCCATGCAGCGTCTGGTGACCGAGGACGAGGTGCGCCGCGCGATGACCGAACCCCCCGAGGACACCCGGGCCTACTTCCGGGGCCGCTGCGTGCGCCAGTACGCGGACAAGCTCGCCGCCGCCTCCTGGGACTCGGTGATCTTCGACGTCGGCCGGGAGTCGCTGGTGCGCATCCCTACCCTGGAGCCCACCCGTGGCACCAAGGAGCACGTCGGCGAGCTGCTGGACCGGGTGCAGGACGCCACCGAACTGGTGGACGCGCTCACCAGGCACTGACGGCGTTCTGGGTAAAGTCGAATCTGACACCGGACAGTGGATCGCGAACCGGCGTCCCGGCGAGAGGATCACCCATGGCACAGGAGCGGACCACCCGCCACGGCGGCGGTGACGACGAGGAGCCGACCGAAACCGGCGACGGCGGCCAGGAGCGCCGGGAGAAGCTGGCTTCGGACACCGACGACCTGCTGGACGAGATCGACGACGTCCTGGAGACCAACGCCGAGGACTTCGTCCGGGCCTACGTGCAGAAGGGCGGCCAGTAACCTCCAATGGCGCCATCCAACTGGCCCGCGTCCGCGGTCCCGGCCGCCTATCTCACGCCCGGCACCGGATCGTTCACCGAGTTCCTGGCC
>JBIQML010000429.1:0-4666 GCA_044463405.1 Nakamurella lactea
CGAGACGATGAGCAAGCCGTTGGATGAGTTCAATCGGCAAATAACCGCAGGTAGCGGGTTCTAGATGCAGGTACCGTCCACCCGGCGGAAGCCACGGCGCAACCGTTCATCGACAGCCAGGAGCGAGGCCGTGGGGTAGCGTCTGGGGGCGGCAGCATCTGCCTCAAAGGACTTGGCTCTGCCCGAGGCTGGTTGAACCTTGCCTTGGCGACGCTTGCGGCTTCGCGGCATGGCTGTTCTCGCCGTGGCTTTGGCCCATCGGGCCAACGGTGCCAAAGGCCTCGTCGCGCTTGCAGCTGTTGCCTTGGCATTCCTCTTGATCGGAAGGCGGAATTGAAAGTCGGAGCCATTAACCTGAGAAATGAGCGCTCTCAGGCGGATCTGCGGTCGCTCGCGCGGGCAAAGGATCTAGACTGCTGAGCAAACGGAGAGGGTGGTGGCTTGTCGCTAATCGGTAGCTTGAAACTAGTCCCGGAACGCCCTCGAGCGCACAAGCCGCCTTCTGTACTTCAACGCCGCCGGCGAGCCGCAAGCGCTGTGGATATCCAAATCAATCTCGCCCAAGCAGAAGAGACCGGACAACCTTTCGTGGTCAGCCGCAAGCGGTGGATTGTCAGCAAAGCCACCGGGAAGCGCGAACCTCAGTGGGTGGTGCACACCCCGCCCAAATGGTTCTGGGTTGATGATGGGACTTGCTATCTTGAAGTGCGCTATGGCGGCACGCCCATCGAGCTTGCCCCCAATGCGCGGGTGATCGAAGTGGGTGAGAGGACCGCCCTCGTCCCGACGCTCCGCACGCTCAAAGCGGCTATCATCGGCGGCGAGCTGGACGCGGGAATTCGCGCCGCCCTGGGTGATCGCCTGAAACTCGGATTGGATGGGTAGCCAATCAGCCTACCGCTGGCGGTTGGCGGTGCCTCGTGGGCGATGTTATAGGGCGCACGTGGGTCCCGTTAGCTCAGCCGGACAGAGCATCAGTTTCCTAAACTGAGGGTCAGAGGTTCGAGTCCTCTACGGGACGCCACCCCGCGCTCGTGATCGCGCCAGCCAAGGGCTCCAACTACAGTTCACTACACCGAAAGGGCGCGAGCAATTTTCCCGCGCAAAATCAATAGTTTATAAATTTTAGCAACTTATTCCTAAACCGAAGGTCAGGGGTTCGAGTCCCTTCCGGGCCGCCAGCGGCTTGTCGGTCCAACTCAAGACTGGTTCAAAACGAACTTGAGACCAGTACGAGCCTCTCCACGGGGCGGAGCCGGGTCGGCCAGCGACCCAATCTGCGACAAGAGAGTCTCACGCATCCTCTGGCTACGGCGTGCGCGACCCACCCCGGCCGAAGCCGGCCCCGAGTCTAGGTTGGCGCGACACGGCGACAGACGCCCCCGCCACTCAGAGTGGGCGCCCGGCCGATCACAGACCGCGAACTTCGGGTCCTCCGGATGGGTATTTCGTCCGTCAGTTGTGGAGGCCCGTCATGCCCATCTGGGACGATCTGACGAACATCGAACATCGGACGCGGATCGCCGATCTGATCGCGCGGTGGTGGCGCATCGACATCCTGATCGTCGCGGACACCATCGTGTCCCTGGGGCCCGAGCACCACCCCGACAACATGAACGAGAACTACTTCGGCATGGCCCATCTGCTGGGGGTCCTGGAGGGGATGGGCCGGGTGGTTAAGGCCCATCGGCAGACGGACCCCCTCGGCGCGCCGAACGTCATCGAGAACTTCAATTTCGCGGCCCACGACCTCTCCCAGTACGATCAGATCTGGCTCATGGGCTACGGCTCGGGCGTGCTCCCCACCGACCAGCAGGCCGCGATCGCCAGGTTCATGAACGCCGGGGGCGGCGTGTTCGCGACCGGCGACCACGCGTCGCTGGGATCGATGCTGGCCGGCGCGCTGCCCCGGGTGCGTTCCATGCGGCGCTGGGCCTCCCCGCCCCCTCCCCTTGGCCCGACGCGCGTCGACACCACCCGCCCTGACCACAACAACGTGGTGGTCTTCGAGAACCAGTCAGACGACATCCCTCAGAAGATGCGCCTGAAGTTCTACGAGTGGCGCAGGGGCGGCTACACCCGCCAGGTCTACCCGCATCCGTTGCTGTGCAGCCGCTGGGGCCCGATCGACGAATTCCCCGATCACATGCATGAGGGGGAAGTGGTCGTTCCCGACGATCTCGACGCGGTCATGGCCCTGGGCGGCGAGACGTTCGACGAGTACCCGAAGGACGCGAACGGCGTTCGCGTCTCACCCGAAATCGTGGCCTGGGGCTACACGACCGGCAGGGCCAGCCCCGCGGTGATGGGGGATGTCCACGTCGGCGATCGCGGTGTGGCGAACGCCCGGTGGACCGGCGCCGTCGGCGCCTACGACGGTCGCCGCTGCGGCGTAGGCCGGGTGGTGGTGGACTCCACCTGGCACCACTTCTTCGACATCAACCTCATCGGCGACAACGCCGCCAACCGCCCCGGGGTGACCGATCCGCGCGCCGCGATCTGGAGGAAGGGCTTCACCTATTCGCCCGAGGGGCAGGCGGTCCTGGAGCGGTTCGACCAATACATCCGCAACATCGTCCGCTGGCTGTCCCCAGGCGTCGGCGTCGTGAGCGGCCTGGACGGCCTCGTCGTCCAGACGGCGATGACACATCAGGTCCGCGAGGTCCTGGAAACCACCCGGCTCAGCCCGGCCGCGCTCGGGGCCTATGCCTGGCCATACGCTCTGCGGCTGGCCCCGCCGTGCACGATCATGCAGTTCGTCTTCCCCCCGATCTACGAAGTCGTCGACATTCCCATTCCGCCCTGGGAGCGGCCGCCCGGCCCGAATCCTGTGAAAGACGACCTTGGCTGGGCGATCGGTCCCCAGGAATTGGCGGAAGCGGCGCTGGGCGGCGCCTTGTCGGCCTTCGCCGAACTGCCGAGCGTGGACGCCCTCGCAGACGGCAAGGGCGCCGAGCAGCTGCGTCGGGGCGCGCGGGCGGCGGTCGCCGGCCTCGTCGAGGAGGAGCTCACGCGAACGGAGGCCTCGGTCAAGCAGCTTGCGGAGATCCAGGGGCGACTGCGCCAACAGGCCTCGTAGCGTCCAAGAGACGGCGCGCCCGATGGTCAGGCGAACGAGTCGGGCTGCCCGGGCCGCTCGACCCATTGCTGGATCAGACGAACCTCCGGCGCGACGAGATCGGGGACCTCCTGCGCCATCCCGTGACCGCAGCGCTCCACGTCGTGGGGACGAAGACACAGCCGGCAACTGTGCCGTAAGCCGCTCTCGACACGACTTCGGGCAGGGACGTCGCGTCGCAGTCAAGAACCGGATGACAGGTCCGAGCTGCGCCGGCAGTGGGCCCTGGCGCCGATCTACATGGGCGGAGCCGAACCGTCGGGACCGGTGGCCACCGCATCGACCTGCAGGCGCCCGTCGGGCTGCGGCCATGCAAGGACGAAGACCTCGACACCGACCTTGATGTTCTCCCGCCCCTCGTTGTTGATCAGCACGATGGGCGCGGCGTCATCCATCACGATGCGGCGGCTTCCGCCCGGGAACCCGATCTCGAGCTCGCCGCCGTTCGCCGCCCTCCTGGCCGCCCGGAGCTGGCCCTGGGTCATCTGGGCTCCGAAGGGCCGGTCCCACGCCATGCTGCCCTCGGCGAAGCGCACGCCGGGAAGCGACATGTGCACCTCGAGGGCCTTCCCGCGGCCGGACGGCTGCGGAAGCTCGATCGCGCCGACGAACCGGCCGATCTCCAGCTCTTCGAAGGCGATGGGCCGCATCACCTGGACCGACCACTCGGGCGTGAGGTCACCACGAACGATCCCGCGATCCGGTGTGTCGATCGTGATGCGGTTCGCCGTCAGTTCGACGACGCGCCCCCGCACATTGATGTAGCTCCCCAGAGCCGGGGGCGCGGTTGGACCCGCGACGCGCAGAGCGCTGATCGGGTAGCGATTGAGGCTCTCGTACCCGGTGTCCGTGATCACGCCCGAAGAGCCGACCCAGAGCCCTTTTTTCGTGCCGGGGATGCTCACCCAGGCCTGAATCGTCACCGTCTGGCGCGGCTGCAGCCTGATTTCCGCGAACGGCTTGGCGAAGGGAGCGGAAAGGCTGGAAGGGAGCGCGCCCATCTGAGGGGGGTGATTGAGCGCGCTCCAGCCGCCTACGAGCACGTTGGCCGGTTGCTCGAGGCCGGCGGCGGTGATCGGCTCCAGGAAAGCGTTGACGTCATTTCCGCTGAGGCCCGGCCTCAATTCGCGTTGAAGCGTGTCGTGAACCGTGGCGGCTGTCTCGAACAGCTTCACGTATTCGCCCGTCGGATCGCCCACGAAGTAGGAGCCCCACAGCTTGGCCCAGTAGTTGCCGAAGCCGAGAGCGAACTCCGTCATGACCAGGGCGTCCGGCGGTATCGGCGCATCCACCGGATAGAAGTCGGGATAGTAGCCGTCCGGATCCCGCATCGACGTCGCGCCGATGTGGCCGAAGGGATAGGTCGCGCCCGCGCTCGCCGCCAGCACGTCCATGGCCCGGCGCAGCTCCCTCGGGGTCGCCCCCTCGCGGGTCAGCCGGAACACCTCGTGGTGGGCCAGGTCCGTCAGGGCGCCCGCATGGCGCAGGAGCGCCAGTTCCTCGTCGCTCTTGATCAGGCGCAGATCATCGAACCACGGCGTCGCGTTC
>JBIQML010000430.1:0-4755 GCA_044463405.1 Nakamurella lactea
GCGCTGCCACGTCTCGCCCCGTCGGAGCGCCGCGTCGCCGAGGTGGTGCTCGCCGATCCCACCGGCGGGTCCGCCATGACCATCTCCGCGCTCGCAGAGTCCGCCTCGACCTCCCAGGCCACCGTGGTGCGCTTTGCGCAGTCGTTGGGATTCGCCGGCTACCCGGAGTTGCGGCTCGCCCTGGCGGCCGCGGCGGCCGCCGAACAGGTGCACGCCGTCGGCGTCATTCCCGGTGGCGACGTCAGCTCGGACGACGACATCGGGACCGTCGTCGGCAAGATCGGCTACGCCGACAGCAGGGCGGTGCAGGAGACCGTCGAGCAGATCGATCACGACACCCTGCGCGAGGTCGTCGACGCGATCCTCGCGGCGCGGCGGGTGGACATCTACGGCGTCGGTGCCAGTTCCATCGTGGCGCTCGACCTGCAGATGAAGCTGCACCGGATCGGTCGGGTCAGCTTCGCGTGGATCGATCATCATGTCGCCGTGCCGTCCGCCGCGTTGCTCAGCCGACGTGATGTCGCCATCGGAATCTCCCACAGCGGCGCCACGCAGGACACCATCGACGCGCTGGCCGAGGCGCACGGCCGACGCGCCACGACCGTGGCGGTGACGAACTTCCCGGGCTCTGCCATCACCCGGACCGCCGACCTGGTCCTCACGACGGCCGCGCGGGAGACCGCGTTCCGCTCCGGCGCGCTCGGCAGCCGGATCGCCGCGCTGACGGTGGTCGACTGCCTGTTCGTGGCCGTGGCGCAACGAAACCTGCCGGCCACCGAGCGGGCGCTCGAGCGGACGTATGCCGCCGTCACGGCACGAATGGGACGCCAGGCTCGCCGATAGCGGTCGCCCTCCGTGTTCTTCCGATGACGGACTGTTGACCAGGGCCGGTAGGTGTCGTAAGTTCCTCACGATGAAGCCGTACCAAGCGTTGTGATCTTACGAGGATCCGGTCCCAACGGCACGCCTCCGGCTCGCCAGGCCCGCGGCTCGCCGGGCCCCGGCCCGCGGTTCGCGAGCACCGTGGCCACCGGTCCCGCAGGTCCCGGCCGCAGTCCCGCGCCGGCACCCGAAATCCCGTGCACGAGCGAGGAGGAATCATGAAGCGACGCACCTTCCTGTCGGCGGCGGCGGTAACGGTCGCCGCCACCGGGCTGTCCGTGGAGCGGGCGGGCCAGGCGGCCGCATCCCCGAGACGTGGTCACCGGCCACACCACGGGGTGCGGACCGGGTTCGAGGTCTTCGCCGGCGACCGCTACGGGCTCGCCCGCGGGCACCGGTTCGGCATCATCTCCAACCCGACCGCGGTGACGGACGATCTCGCGCACGAGGTCGACGTCATGCACGCCTCCCCCGACATCGATGTGGTCGCCGTCTTCGGCCCCGAGCACGGCTTCCGTGGCACCGCCCAGGCCGGAGGATCCGAGGGGTTCTTCACCGATCCGGCCACCGGCCTGCCGGTGTACAGCCTGTATGGCGCCGGCATCCAGCAGACCGTCGACACGTTCACCTCGTCCGGGATCGACATGGTGGGTTTCGACATCCAGGACATCGGGACCCGCTTCTACACCTACATCTGGACCATGTACCGCTCGATGGCGGCCGCCGCGATCATGGGCATACCGTTCGTGGTGCTGGACCGCCCGAACCCGCTCGGCGGGCGAGCGGCCTCCGGACCGGTGCTGCACCCGGAGTTCTCCTCCGGCGTCGGGGTCAAGCCGATCGCCCAGCAGCACGGCATGACGGTCGGCGAGCTGGCGCGGCTGTTCAACGACCGATTCGTGCCCGACGACGCCGGCGGCGCGCGGGCCGATCTGCACGTCGTCCCGCTGCGCGGGTGGCGACGCGGGCAGTACTTCGACACCACCGGGGTCCCCTGGGTGATGCCGTCACCCAACATGCCCACCCTGGACACGGCGCTGGTGTATCCGGGCTTCGGCATGTTCGAGGGCACCAACTTCGCCGAGGGCCGCGGCACCACCCGCCCGTTCGAACTGGTCGGCGCCCCGTATGCCGACTATCACCTGCGCGATGCGCTCACCGAGCAGCGCCTGCCCGGCGCCGGCTTCCGCGAGAACTACTTCATCCCCACCTTCAGCAAGTACTCCAACCCCTCCAGCACGGTCGCCGGCATCCAGGTCTACGTCACCGACCGTGACGCCTTCGACCCGATCCGGACGGCGGTCGCCGTGATGGTCACCGCGCGGAACCTCTACCCGGACGACTGGAGCTTCGACGGCTACCAGATCGACGGTGGCCCGGCGTTCTCCCCCGACTGGGTGGACTACCTGTCCGGGTCGGAGTGGATCCGCACCTCGGTGCAGGCCGGCAGGTCCACCGACGAGATCGTCGCCGGCTGGCAGGAGGAACTCCACGACTTCGCACGCCTGCGGGACCAGTACCTGATCTATCGGGAGGGACATCGATGAAGACCATCGTCAGGGCGGGGATCATGATTCCGGTGACGTGCGCCCTGCTGCTGGCCTCGGCACTGACATCGGTCGCCGCCAGCGACCCTCCGGTGTCGGTGACCACCAGCGGCGGGCCGACCCTGGGCGAACTCGTCGGGCACGGGGGTCGGACGCTGCGCTACGGCACCCCGCAGCAGGCGCACCTGCTCCCGCAGTACGCCGACCTCATCCCGCAGGACGCGGCGCACGGCTCCGATCCGGGCACCGGCGCGAACGGGCACCCGGAATATCCGGGCAGCGTCGTGCTGGCCGCCCGCAACGGGGTCATCGCCGAGTACGCCGCGGAGGGCTACAACCTGCGCTATGCCGACCAGGACGGTGACGAACTGCCCCGCGACCAGTGGATCCCCACCACCAAGGACACCATCTACGACCTGGCGTCGCTGTCCAAGCTGTTCACCACGATCGTCGCCATGCACATGGTCGACGCCGGAACCCTCTCGCTGGACGCCACCGTCGCCTCCTACATCCCGCAGTTCGCGCAGAACGGCAAGGGCGAGATCACGATCCGGCAGCTGCTGACCCATACCTCGGGCATGCCGCCGGACCCGTCACCACCGCTGTGGACCTACGACACGCAACAGCAGAAGGTCGACGCCGTGTACGCCACGACGCTGCAGGCGACGCCGGGCAGCACCTACATCTACTCCGACCTGAACTTCATGACGCTGCAGTTCGTCGAGCAGACCATCACCGGGCGGCGGCTGGATACCCTGGTGCACGACTGGATCACCGGGCCGCTGCACATGACCGACACCATGTACAACCCTCCCGCCCGGCTGAAGTACCGGATCGCGGCCGAGGAGTACCAACTCGTCCCGGACCGCGGCCTGGTCTGGGGACAGGTGCACGACGAGAATGCCTGGGCCCTGGGCGGAGTTGCCGGCCATGCCGGCGTGTTCTCCACCGCGCACGATCTGGCCATCCTGTGCCAGACGATCCTGGACGGCGGGCAGTACGGCGGAACCCGCATCCTGTCCCGGCACGCCGTCGAGCAGATGATGGACCACGACCCGAGCATCCCGGGGCCGGACGGGCTCGGCTTCGAGACCTACGAGCACTGGCTGATGGGCGCGCTGGCGACGCCGTTCACCATCGGGCACACCGGGTTCACCGGCACGTCGCTGGTGATCGACCCGACCACGGACTCCTTCGTCATCCTGCTGACCAACAGCGTGCACCCCAGCCGGAACTGGGGCTCGACGAACCCGTCCCGGCGCGCCGTCGCCTACGACCTGGCCCGTGCCATCCCGGTGCGCCCGCAGGGCAGCCGGACCGCGTGGTTCGGCGGGATGGCCGACCGGACCACCACCACCCTGACCCTGCCGCTGACCCTGCCGGCGTCGTCGACGCTGCGCTTCGGGCTGTGGTACGACACCGAACCCTCCTACGACTTCCTGCACCTGGAGGCCTCCACCGACGGGGGGCAGAGCTGGAGCCCGGTGCCCTTCAACATCGACGGCCGCAGGCTGCATGCCCGGACCACCGGCGACATCTCCGGTTACGAGGGCCATCAATGGCTGGATGCGTCGGCCGACCTGTCCGGTCTGGCCGGTGCGGTGCAGCTGCGATGGCGGTACGTGACCGACCCCCTGTACCACGGCCGGGGCGTCTACGTGAACGACGTGCAGATCCGGTCCGGCCAGCGGACGATCTTCAACGATCACCGGCCCGGCGACGCAGCGTCGTTCCAGTCCGATGGGTGGGTGCGCAGCACGACCTGATCCGGTAGCAACGAGCATGCCGGCGAACCAGGCCGTCGTCCAGCACTCCCGCGCGGGCAAGGTGCTCATCGACGTGCGGGACTGACCCGGCCGGCGCCCCGGACCCGCGATACCGACACACTGTCCGGGTGACGTCCGCCCCCACCGTTCGCGGCAACTCCGCCACCGTGCGGCATCCGCAGGCTCCGGTATCCGGGCCACCGGCCGCACCGTCCGGGGGGCGGTCGGGGTGAGCGTCGAGGCTGCCGGGCGATCCGAGGACCAGCGGTTGCCGCCGGTGGTGTGGATCCTGTCGGTCATCGCCATCTGCGTGGCGGTGGGCTTCGGCATCGTCGCGCCGGCGTTGCCGGTGTTCGCCCGGGAGTTCGGCGTCGGCCGAACGGCGGCCGCGCTGGTGATCAGCCTGTTCGCGGCCGCCCGGATGGCGTCCGCCTTCGGCGTCGGCCGGCTGGTGGACATCTTCGGCGCGCGACCGGTGCTGGGCACCGGGCTGGTCGTCGTGGCGGTGTCCAGCGCGCTGGCAGGGCTCAGGCAGGACTACGTGGAGCTGCTGCTGGTGC
>JBIQML010000431.1:0-4743 GCA_044463405.1 Nakamurella lactea
CCGACGCGGCGCCGTGTCGAATGTCTGTTCAACGCATGTACCTCGCTCTACTTGTGGATGGATATGGATGAAATCCGTGACGGTGTCGGAGCTCGGTCAGCCCGACGCGGAAAGGCCGGTCAGAAAGTGCTCCCGCACACGGTGGACAAGGACTTCACGTGCCCCGCGAAGCACGGGGTTCACCGGAATCGCCGAGGGCACGACCTTCGGGCGCCACCGCGCCTGGCCCTCGATCTCGGCGTGGACGAGGTCGGCGAGCAGTTCGCCGCCGGCGACGCCTACCGGACCACCGAGGATGATCGATTCGGGATCCAGGATCGCCAGCACGGGAATGACGCCGATCGCAGCCCGCCGAGCCACTTCGGCGAATACGGACTGCCGGGCGGGGTGGTCTGCGAGCGCCTCGAGCACGCCTCGGTCGTCGTCCGCACTGACTCCGTGCGCCCGCGCGATGGCGAGCACCGCCGGCTGTCCGAGCAACTCCTGCAAGTCGTGCGCATCCGGATCGATGCTGGCGGCGTTCCACGGAACGGGTAGGTAGCCGACCTCACCGGCGCCCCCGGCGGCGCCGGCGTACACGGTTCCGTCCAGGTCGGTAGCCAGGCCCAGGCCGGCACCCAACCAGAGCAGCGCGAAGCTCGCGGAGTCGACGCCGGCGCCCTCGAAACGCTCGGCGATGGCCGCCAGGTTCACGTCGTTGTCGATGGAGACCTCGACCCCGAGCCTCTGGTGCAGATGCTTGAGGATTCCAGAGGTCGGCCAACCGGGCACCGTGTCGATGAACGACAGCGAATCCGTGCGCGAATCGAACGAGCCGGGCAGCCCCAGGGCCACGGTGCGCACCGCGGAACGGTCCACGCCCGCCTCGCGACAGGCGAGATCGATCGCGTCCCGAACCTCGGTCGCCGCGGATCGGTTGTTTCGATCCGCGACGATAATCTCCGTCACCGGATGCTCGGTGCGCAGGGCGTCGACGACGGTCGACCGAATCGCCGTTTCTCCCACATCCACCGCGACGCCCACGATGCGTTCGGCCCGCACGCCGTAGGTGATGGCATTCGGCCCGCGTCCCCCGGACACCGAGCCGGTGGGCTCGATCGCGCCCGATCGCTCCAGGCTGCCCACGATTTGTGACGCGGTCGGCTTCGACAACCCGGTGAGCTCGCCGATGCGATTGCGGGTCAGCGCGCCGTGATCGAACAGCAGCATCAGGGCGGTGCGCTCGTTGCGCTCGCGCAGCCACGATTGCGTTCCGGGCACGACCTTCGACGCCATTCGACCTCCCACTTGCACCTGAGGCGAGAATCTAACAAGAAGGTTTCCTGATAGCAATACCTTTTGCGCAAGTGTCTTCAAAGAGGCGGTTGACTGCCGTCGAGCGACGTCAGACCGGGTACATCTCCGACTCGCCGTGACCCAGCCGGGCACCGATGGCGTTGCCGGTCTGCTGCAACGGCAGCAAATGCTGCTTCAAGGTGCGCGTGTTGAGCCGCGACGCGGGACCGGCGACGGCGAGGGACGCGACCACCGCTCCGGTGTAGTCGCGCAAGGGCACGGCCAGCGACGACAACCCCACCTCACGCTCCTGCCAACAGGTCGCGTATCCGCGTTGCCGCACCTCCGCGAGGGTCTCCCGGAGCTCGCGCGGATCGACGATCGTGCTGGGCGTGAGCTTCTCTAGGCCGGCCTCCACTACCCGATTGAACAGGCCCCGGTCCGGCGCATATGCGAGGAGAACCTTGCCGGACGCCGTCGAATGCAGCGGGCTCCGCCGACCGGCGTTGGCCAGCATGCGAAACGATCCGTGCGGATCGCCACGGTCGAGATAGAGAACCGATTCCTCGTCCAGGATGCCCAGCAGTGCCGACTCCCCCGTCTGCGCGGCAAGTTGATCAAGATAGTTGCGGGCGATCCGGGTCACGTCGATGCCGCGGAGCACCGCCGCGCCGAGCTCGTACAGCCCCCAGTTCAAGCGGTACTGAGCACCATCCGAGGCCCGCGTCACCAGCCGTCGGTTCGCCATGGTGCCCAGCAGGTGATGCACAGTGGCCTTGGACAGGCCGACCCGCGCCGCGATGTCGCTCAGGCTCACGCCGTACGGCGACTCAGCCAGTGTCTGCAGAATGTCCACCGCGTGGTCAACCGACTGGACTCGACGGCTCCGCGGGCTCGCCGGTTGATCGTCCGGCCTGGTCACCGGCGTCTGTTCGCCGTCCGCGATGCGGGTCATGGTGTGGCGCCTCCTTCGGATGTCCGCCATCCTCCTGAGATAACGGATTCATCACATCATGCACCTTGTGTTTGGCTCTGCCAATTGTAATTAGCCAGAGCCATAAATCGTCGTAACCTCAGCTCAATTCAACGACGCACGCCGGTTCCCGCATGGTTGCCGACGGCCAGACACACGAGGTGGCACATGTACAAACGGTTCCTACCCGCACTGGTGTGCGGTGTCATCGGCGCCATGGCGCTGACCGCATGCGGGTCCAACACCGCGGACGCGAACGCAACCGGCGAATCGCCGTCGTCCCAGAGTTCTTCGGCGCCCGCCTCCAGCGAAGCCGAAGAGGCTCCGTCCGAATCCAGTGCGACCGAGGAGTCGTCCGCTGAGAGCAGCGCCGACGAAGGGAACAACGGCGAGACCGTCAGCGCTCCGCCCGCGTTTCCGAACACGAAGATCACCGACGAAGCGCTGAAGATCGGTCTGCTTCTGCCGGAAACCGAGACCGCTCGCTACGAGACGAAGGACCGTCCGTTCTTCACCGATGCGCTGAAGATCATCTGCCCCAACTGTGAGTTGCTGTACGCCAACGCCAACTCCGACCAAGCCACCCAGCAGCAGCAGGCACAGTCGCAGCTGACGCAGGGCGCACAGGTGATCGTCGTCGATCCTTGGGACGGCGTCGCCGCCGCCAGCCTGGTCTCGGCCGCGAAGGCGGAGAACGTTCCGGTGGTCGCCTACGACCGCTTGATCCACAGCCCGGATCTCGCCTACGTCGTGTCGAACAACTACGAGCAGGTTGGCCAGCTCCAGGGCAAGGCCCTGCTGGACGCGCTCGCTGCGAAGGGCGTGACCCCCGCCGATGGCGGAATCATCATGATCAACGGCGCCGAGACGGACAACAACGCCGGCAACATCAAGAAGGGCGCGCTCAGCCAGATCACGCCGAGCGGTTTCGAAGTCCTGGCCGAAACTGACACCTGGGATCCCGCCGAAGCTCGCACGTGGGTGGACGGGCAGATCACCCGCTTCGGCGAGAAGATCGTCGGCGTCTACTCCGCCAACGACAACAACGGAGCCTCTGCGATCGCTGCGTTCGCCGCGGCCGGACTGGACATGCCGCCGCTCACCGGTCTGGACGCCTCCCTGGTCGGCATCCAGAACATCCTGATCGGCAAGCAGTCCATGACCACGTACAACTCGTTCCAGAAAGAGGCAGAGTCGGCCGCGGTCGCTGCCGTCATGCTGGCCCTCGGCGAGACGCCGCCGAGCAACGGCACCGTCGACGGTCACCCGGCATTGCTCAACGAGCCCATTGCGGTGACGATCGACAACATCAAGGACACCGTCATCAAGGACAACTTCTGGACAGTCGCGGATATCTGCACCGCGGAGTACAAGGAAGCGTGCGCCAAGGCGGGTCTCCAGTAACACCCGGACACGATGTGGCCGGCCCGATACTCACGTCCGGGCCGGCCACATCGGCACGAGTCCCGCCCCCATTCGAGAAAGGATCGGGTATGACGACTGTTGCCGGCGACGGCCGCGACGCACCCGGTGAAGCCCTACTGAGCCTCCGCGGCATCACCAAGTCTTTCGGTGCGGTTCACGCATTGCGCGGGGTCGACCTGGACGTCAGCGCCGGCGAGGTCGTCGCTCTGCTCGGCGACAACGGCGCTGGAAAATCGACGCTGGTCAAGATCCTCTCCGGGGTGCACACCGCCGACAGCGGCACCATCACCTACCGAGGCACGCCGGTGACGATCGCCAGCCCCGCCGAGGCGCAAAACCTGGGCATCGCGACCGTGTACCAAGACCTCGCGCTGTGCGACAACCTCGATGTGGTCGCCAACCTCTTCCTCGGCCGCGAAACCAAACACTTCAGCCTGAGCGAAGAGAAGATGGAGCAGGAGGCTCTGCAGCTCATCGGCGAGCTGGCCGCGAAGATCCCGTCGGTGCGGACACCGGTCGCGGGACTGTCCGGCGGGCAACGCCAGACAGTCGCCATCGCCAGGTCACTGATCGGACAGCCGTCCATCGTGATCCTCGACGAACCGACGGCCGCGCTCGGTGTCGCGCAGACCGCCGAAGTCCTCAACCTGATCGAACGGCTGCGGTCTCGGAACCTCGGCGTCCTCGTGATTACCCACAATATGGCGAACGTCCAGGAAGTCGCCGACCGTGCAGTCGTGCTTCGGCTGGGCCAGAACAATGGCGTATTCGACGTCGCGTCCACCACTGGGGAAGAAATGGTCGCCGCTATCACCGGAGCCACCGACAGCGTCGTCACCCGGCGAGCGCAGCGCCGCGCTGCCCACGAACTCCAGGAGCAGCAATGAGCCAAGTAGAAGCACAAGCGGCCGTCGGCGATGCCCGCCGACCCGAACAGGCAGCGACGGCACACAGCGCCGAGCGGACCGGCCTGCTCGAACGATTCACGGGCCGCGTTCGCGGCGGAGATCTGGGCGCCCTGCCGGTCATCGGCGGCGTGATCGCGATCTGGGCCGTATTCACCATCCTCA
>JBIQML010000432.1:0-4711 GCA_044463405.1 Nakamurella lactea
CGTCGAAGCCGCCGGCGCGGGTCAGCAGCGAGCGGCGGACGGTGATGACGACGATCGCCAGCGCGACGGCAACGAGTACGGCCAGGCCGATGACCTCTGCCAGCTCCATTGTCGCCGCCCGCAGCCAGCAGCGGGTCCGTCAGACGTCCTGGCCGGTGGCGAGCAACTGGGCACGTGCCCGGCGCAGGTCTGCCTCCGCCTCGGCCGAGTCGGTCCCGATGGCCTTGGCCCGCTCGTAGTTCTCCCAGGCCTTGCGGACGTCGATCTCGTCGGCGAGCTGGGCGTCCTCGGCGAGGATCGATACGCCCTCACCGGTGACCGACAGGAATCCGCCGTGCACGGCGACCCCGAAGATGGTGCCGTCGGATTGCCGGATTCGGGCGGAGAAGCCCTCCTTGAGCTGGGCCAGCAGGGGAGCATGGCCGGCCATGACGCCGATGTCGCCGTCCACGGTCCGCGCAACGACCATCTCGGCCTGGCCCGACCACACGGCACGCTCGACCGCAACCAGGTCGACCTGCATGTCTGTCACCGAACAACTCCCACCGTGCCGGGCCGATTCGAACAGCCTCAGTCTATCCGACGGCCCGGGCCCGCCCGGCGTTGCCCGGCGGGTCCGCCGCGGCGGGCACCGTGAGATTCCCGGCGGGCTCTGGCAGGATCTGACGCATGTCCGAAACCCCTACCGCTTCCGCTGAAGGCACTGTGTCCCCTGAAGGCGCTGTGCCCCCCGAGGGCACCGCGTCGCCCGAGGGCACCGTGAGTGCCGCGCCGCCCCTCGCCGCCCTGCCCGAGGACTGGTCCTCGGCGCTGGCGGTGGTGGCCCACCCCGACGACATGGAGTACGGCGCCGCCGCAGCCGTCGCTCGCTGGACCTCCCAGGGCAAGACCGTGCGCTACCTGCTGGCCACCAGGGGCGAGGCCGGCATCGACGGCATGGACCCGGCGACCGCCGCCCGGATCCGCACCGACGAGCAGATCGCCTCGTGCGCCGCGGTCGGCGTGAGCGAACCGGAATTCCTGGACCATCCGGACGGGACCATCCACGATGCGATGGCGTTGCGCCGGCAGATCGCCGCCGCCATCCGGCGACACCGGCCGGACGTGGTGGTGACGATCAACCACTACGAGACGTTCGGACCGGGCCGGCTGAACATGGCCGATCACCGGATCGTCGGCCTGGCGGCCATCGACGCGGTGCGGGACGCCGCCAATCGGTGGGTGTTCACCGATCTGGTCGGCGACGACGGGGCGCCGCTGGAGCCGTGGAGCGGCGTCCGGATGACGCTCGTGTCCGGATCCCCGTCACCGACGCACGCGGTCGACGTGGGCGATCATCTGGACGCCGGTGTGGCCTCGCTGCGCTGCCACGCCGCGTACCTGGAGGGGCTGGGCGACGGCTGGCCGGAGCCGGAGCAGTTCCTGGCCGAGTGGGCGAACCGGACCGGCGAACGGTTCGGCGGCGTCCCGGCGGTCGCGTTCGAGGTCTTCGGGGCCTGACAAGAACCCCGCACTCCGAACCGGCAGGGACCAGCAGGCCCCGCCTGGATCACCGGCCCCGCCTGGATCACCGGCCCCGCCTGGATCACCGGCCCTGCATGGATCAACTTCCACGGCATGCACGAAGTTTGTCCCAGGAGTCACAGCAGCCCCAAAATCGCCACGATGATGCGTGCGGGCGAAGTTGATCCATGCGGTGACGGGGTTCAGCGGTCGGGCGCGTTCACCAGGCGACCGGCAGGTCCTCCACCCCGAACACCACGGAGTACTCCCGGAAGCTGATCTCGCTCAGCGGCTTGTCCAGCCGGAGCGTCGGGAAGCGTTGCAGCAGCGCGGGATAGGCGATGCGCAGCTCCATCCGGGCCAGCTCGGATCCCACGCACCGGTGGATCCCGTAGCCGAACGCGTAGTGCGACGTGGGTGCCCGGGTGGGGTCGAAGCGCTCCAGATCCTCGCCGAGCGCCGGATCGCGGTTGGCGCCGGACAGCGAGACCAGCACCATCTCCCCGGCCTTGATGTGCTGCCCGGCGACCTCGATGTCCTCCCGCGCGAACCGCGGGAACGCCACCTGCACCACGGTCAGGTAGCGCAGCAACTCCTCGACCGCGCGGTGCACGGCGTCCGCGTCACCGTCGCGCACCACGGCGGCCCGATCCGGGTCGGACAGCAGCGTGATCGCGCCCAGGGCGAGCATGGAGGCGGTGGTCTCGTGCCCGCCGATCAGCACCCCGTCGGCCAGCCCGGCCAGCTCGGTGTCGTCGATGTCGTCGCCGTAGGTGCGGATCAGCATGCCCAACAGCCCATCCCCCGGCTTGGCGCGCTGCATCTTGACCAGCTCTCCCATGTACTGCAGGGACTCGCTGATGGCCTCCAGGCCGGTGCCGGCCCCGCCGAAGATGTCGAACCGGGCGCCGGACAGCTTGCCGAACGCCTCCCGGTCCGGATACGGCACGTCCAGCAGCTCGCAGATCACCAGGGACGGCAGCGGCATCGCGAAGGCCTGCACGAAGTCCACCGGCGACCCGGCGGAGGCCATGCCGTCCAGCAGCTCGTCCACGATGGCGGTGATGCGCGGGGTCAGCCGCTGCAGCCGGCGCATGGTGAACTCCGGCGTCAGCATCTTGCGCAGCCGGGTGTGCGCGGGCGGGTCGGCCATGCCCAGCCCGCCGGGGTTCTGCTCGGCGCTGGCCATCCCGCCGGTCAGGGTGGTGACGTTGGCGAAGTCGTTGGAGAAGTCGTTGTGCGCGCCCAGCACCGACTTCGCCTCGGCGTAGCCGGAGACCAGCCAGGCGCTGATACCGAACGGGAACTCCAGCTTGCGCACGGGTGTGTCGGCGCGCAGCTCGGCCAGTTCCGGTAGCGGGTCCAGGCCGGTGCGCCGCAGCGGCATGAAGGGATCGATGGTGTCGGACTGCGGTGACTCGGTCATGTGCTTCCCGTCGCTGGTCGGTGCGTCATCCCAGTATCCCCGTCACCGCCGCCGCGGCGATCCGACCGCCCAGGTAGCCCGAAGTCGCCGCAGGTAGCCCGAAGTTATCGGCGTGTCGCGACAACTTCGGGCTACCTCGGGTCCGGATTCGGTGCGGGTCGACGTCCGCACAAGTCCGGGCTCAGCCTTCCAGCTGCCGTGCCTGCACGCTGTCCGGCGTCGCTCGCTCAGCCTTCCAGCTGCTTGGCCTTGGCCTGCACGTCGTCCATGCCGCCGACGTTCAGGAACGCCTGCTCGGGGATGTTGTCGTACTCGCCCTTGGCGATCGCGTCGAACGCCTCGATGGTGTGCTCCATCTCCACGTACGACCCGTCCTGGCCGGTGAACTGCTTGGCCACGAAGAAGTTCTGGCCGAGGAAGCGCTCCATCCGGCGGGCCCGACCCACCAGCAGCTTGTCCTCCTCGGAGAGCTCGTCCATGCCCAGGATGGCGATGATGTCCTGCAGTTCCTTGTACTTCTGCAGGATCCGGATGACCTCCTGCGCCACCCGGTAGTGCTCGTCACCGACGTACTGCGGGTCCAGGATCCGGGAGGTCGACGAGAGCGGGTTCACCGCCGGGTAGATGCCCTTCTCGGTGATGGCCCGGTCCAGCTCGGTGGTGGCGTCCAGGTGCGCGAACGTCGTCGCCGGGGCCGGGTCGGTGTAGTCGTCGGCGGGCACGTACACGGCCTGCAGCGACGTGATGGACCGGCCCTTGGTGGAGGTGATCCGCTCCTGCAGCTCGCCCATCTCGTCGGCCAGCGTCGGCTGGTAGCCCACCGCGGAGGGCATCCGGCCCAGCAGGGTGGAGACCTCGGAACCGGCCTGGCTGAACCGGAAGATGTTGTCGATGAACAGCAGCACGTCCTGCTGCTGCACGTCCCGGAAGTACTCGGCCATGGTCAGCGCGGACAGGCCCACCCGCATGCGGGTGCCCGGCGGCTCGTCCATCTGCCCGAACACCAGGGCGGTGTCGGCGATCACGCCGGACTCCGTCATCTCCACGAACAGGTCGTTGCCCTCGCGGGTGCGCTCCCCCACCCCGGCGAACACCGAGGTGCCACCGAAGTTCTTGGCGACACGGGTGATCATCTCCTGGATCAGCACCGTCTTGCCCACGCCGGCGCCACCGAACAGGCCGATCTTGCCGCCCTGCACGTACGGGGTGAGCAGGTCGATCACCTTGATGCCGGTGACCAGCTGCTCGGTCTTGCCCTCCAGCTGGTCGAAGGGCGGCGGGTGACGGTGGATCGGCCAGTGCTCGGCGTCCGCGGCGGTGCCCGGCGCGTCCAGGCAGTCGCCCAGCGCGTTGAACACGTGACCCTTCACGGCGTCCCCGACCGGCACCGAGATGGCCGCTCCGGTGTCGGTGACCACGGCGCTGCGCACCAGGCCGTCGGTGGGCTGCATCGAGATCGCCCGGACGATGTCGTCGCCCAGGTGCAGCGCCACCTCCAGGGTCAGGGTGCGCTTGTCCTCACCCAGCTCCACCTCCACGTGCAGCGCGTTGAACAGCTGAGGCACGCTGCCGCGGGGGAACTCGACGTCGACCACGGGGCCGATCACGCGGACGACCCGGCCGGTCGCCGTCTTGGTGGGTGCAGTTGCGGTGGTCATGTCGATCAATCCTCTTCGCTTGCGGAGGCGGCCAGAGCGTCGGCACCACCGACGATCTCGGACAGTTCTTGGGTGATCTGCGCCTGCCGGGCCTGGTTGGCCAGCCGGCTGTAGTTGCGGATGA
>JBIQML010000433.1:0-4708 GCA_044463405.1 Nakamurella lactea
AGGGCATCGGGGCCGGGTGTGCGGCGGACGTCCAAGACCGCGACGAAGGCAGGCACGTACCGGATCACGATCCGCCTGTCGCCCCGAGCCCGGGCGACGCTGCGCAAGCGGCACAAGGTCCGGGCGAATGTCAGGGTGTCGTTTAGGTCCGCGAGCGGCCGGTCTTCCAGTGTGCGGGTCCGCCTGACGTTCGAGCAGCGCCGCAAGAAGGGAAAGGCCCATCACAAGAAGGGGTCCACGCGTCGGTCGCAGCGCGCCGTCGCGGCGATTGCCCGCGAGGGGCGGTAGTCATGTCAAGGACGACGCGGAGCTCAAAGACGTTCCAGTCGAGTGGGAGCAGCCTGGGCACCGGAGCTCTCGCGGCGCTCTCCTCGCACCCGAGGGAGGAGAGACGACCCGTGAGGATGCATACCGGCGCGGCGCAGGCGATGGCTGACGGCCACCGTGGGGGCGCAGCCATGCGCCCGAAGGATCACCGGCGCAGCCTCCTCGGTCGGGTCGTGGCCTGCGTGACGATCGCGACCGCCGTGACCGCCTTCTGCGCGTCGGCCGCCGCCGCGGACCCGTTCGGGATCGTGCCAGGCTCGTTCTTCGCGGGCACATGCGCGGTTCCCGCCAACGGATCCTTTTGCGCGACGGGGGACACTCCCGTCACCCAGGCCGGCGCGCATCCCAACGGGACCACGAGCTTCACCCTGAACACGAAGGTCAACGACCGCAACAGGACCGTCCCGTCCGGGACCCTCAAGGACTTGCAGGTTGACCTGCCGCGCGGACTGGTGGGCAACCCGCTGGCGACGCCTCAGTGTTCGGCCAGCGACTTCGCGCAAATGGCCATCGGGGCCAGCAGCGCCACGTGCCCGCCGGAGTCGCAGGTCGGCATCGTGACCATCACGTCGCAGTCACTCACGGCCCTGCCGCGGCTGACGCTCGGCACGTACGCTGTCTACAACCTCGTGCCCCCTCGCGGTCGGACCGCCCAGTTCGGGTTCACGTTCAACAACGTCAACAACATCGTGATCAACGCCCGGGTCCGGTCCGACGGCGACTTCGGCCTGACGGCCGGTGTGGTCGACAATCCCGGAGGCCTGCTCATCCACGGGACGTCACTGACGTTCTGGGATGTGCCGGCCGATCCCAGCCACGATTCCCAGCGCTGTCCGAAGTTGACGATCACCGCGACTCCGACGTGTGCCGACGGCGGAGGCCCCAGCAGTGCTCCGCGTGTGCCGTTTCTAACGAATCCCACGCAGTGCGATGGGACGGCGCCGATCACGACCGCGGCGTTGACCTCGTGGGAAGGTGATTCGGACTCTGGGAAGTATGCCTCGCCTCCGGTCACCGGCTGCGATCAGCTGTCGTTCGATCCGTCGATGACCGCGCTCCTGGATTCCACGAAGGTCGACTCGCCGACCGGGCTCCTGCTCGACCTGAGCTTCCCGCAGGACGGCTTGCTCGATCCGAACGGGCTCGCGCCGGCGCACCTCAAGCGCGCGAAGGTGACGCTCCCCGAGGGGATGACGATCAACCCGTCGGCCGCCGACGGCCTGACGGCGTGCACCAACGCGCAGATGGGCTTCGGCAACGACGATCCTGTGCGCTGTCCGAGCGCGTCGCGGATCGGCTCGGTGTGGGCGACCACGCCGGTGCTGAAGGAGGTGCTCGGTGGCGGCGTCTACATCGGCAGCCAGCTGTCGGACGACCCGCAGTCCGGGCAGATGTTCCGGCTCTTCCTGCAGCTGGAGAGCGAGGACCGCGGGCTGCGCATCAAGCTCCCCGGCTCGATCCGCGTCGATGCGAAGACCGGCCAGTTGGAGACGACGTTCGACAACAATCCGCAGCTGCCGGTGTCGCACATCCGCGTGCAGTTCAAGAGCGGGGACCGGGCGCCGCTGGCCACCCCCGCCGACTGCGGGACCAAGCAGCTCGTCACCGAGCTCGACTCGTGGGCCGGCCACGTGAAGTACCTGTCGGCTCCGCTCACCTTCCAGTGCCCCGGCATCGAAGGCTTCTCGCCCTCGTTCATGGCCGGGTCGATGGACGCGAACGGCGGCGCGTTCTCGCCGTTCAGCGTGCAGATCAACCGCAACGACGGCCAGCAGTACCTCAACGGGGTGGCGGTGGAGCTGCCCACCGGCCTGCTGGCCAAGCTCGACGGAGTGCCGCTGTGCTCGGACGCCGACGCGGACGCCGGGACGTGCGATCAGTCCTCGCGCGTCGGTGAGGCGTTGGTCGGTGCCGGGGTCGGTGCCCATCCGTTCTACCTGCAGGGCGGCGTGTACCTGACCGGGCCCTACAAGGGTGCGCCCTTCGGCCTGCAGGTGATGGTCCCGGCGGTGGCCGGCCCGTTCGACCTGGGCAAGGTGGTGGTTCGCCAGAAGCTGCTGGTCGATCCCAACGACGCCCACGTCACGATCGTCAGCGATCCGCTGCCGACGATCGTCAAGGGCGTGCCGATCCGCCTGCGCTCGGTCAACGTCAACGTCAACCGGCCCGGGTTCATGATCAACCCGACCGACTGCTCGGAGAAGCAGATCAAGGCGAGCCTCGGCTCCGTGAACGGGACGTCCTTCGACGTCACGCAGCGCTTCCAGGCGGCCAACTGCGCGGCGCTGCCGCTCGAGCCCAACCTGCAGATGACGCTGTCGGACCCGACGCAGACCACCGACGGCAAGCACCCTGGCTTCCAGGCCGTGCTGACCCAGACCGAGGGGCAGTCGAACCTCAAGACGGTCCAGGTCAAGCTGCCGCTGTCGATGGCGCTGGACCCCGACAACGCGCAGGCGCTGTGCAAGCCCGAGGAGGCGGCCGCCAAGCAGTGCCCGGACGGCTCGATCGTCGGGCACGCGACCGCATGGACGCCGCTGCTGCACGAGCCGCTGAGCGGCAACGTGTACTTCGTCGAGGGGCTGCGCACCACGGCGACGGGCCAGATCCGCAAGACGCTGCCCAAGCTGTGGGTCGCGTTGCGCGGGGCGGTCGCGCTGGACGTGTGGGCCGACAGCGACGTGGACGCCGACCAGAAGCTGGTCAACACGTTTGCGACGGTGCCCGACGCGCCCATCACGAAGTTCGAGTTGAACATCGATGGCGGCGAGCACGGCATCCTCGTGCTCAACACCGACATCTGCAAGCAAGGTCAGCAGATCGCCGATGACCTGTTCGACGGCCACAACGGCAAGCGCGTCCAAGGTCACGTCACCATGACCACGCCGTGCGCCAACCAGGCGGCGTCGAAGAGCGTGTCGGCGAAGAAGGCCAGCGCGAGGCTGCGGATCACGAGCCGTACGGTCTCGGCGCATCGCATCGCGGTGCGCGGCAAGGTCAATCGGGCGGCGTCCCGTGCGGTGAAGGTCACCGCCGCGTGCGGCAGCGCGAAGGCCACCCGCTCGGTGCACCAGAGCCGAGGGCTGTGGCACGCCCGTGTGGCGGTGCCCACGCGGTGCGCGCACGCCGCCAAGGTGAAGCTGACCATCAAGTATCCCGGCGGGCCGACCGTCGCACCGGGCGCAATAACGCGCACGGTGCACCAGTAGGGGCGTTCGGCTGATACCGGGAGAGAGGCATCGGGCGCCGGCGGCAACGTCGGCGCCCGAAAGCCCCGCCGCGCGAGCTTGGCCGCGAGGCAGTGAGCCTGCGCGACTGCTGATTCCAAGGAGGAGGGAAGGAAGATGCAGCACACGATGCGTGACGCGGTGGCCGTGGTGGTCGCGGTGAGCGTCGTCCTCCTCGCTGGCCCTCCGGCCCAGGCCACCACGGTGTCGCCGATCGGCTCGGTCACGGCAACCGCGACCGCCGCGGATCTCACGCATGCGGTCTCCGGCGCCGGTTCGTCGTGCACGGGCTCGTCGATCACCGATCAACTGAACGGCAACGGGTCGAGCACGATCGCGCTGGGTGACGCGACGTTCAGCGGCTGCAGCGGTTTCACGATCATCCAGGTGGCCGGTTGGACGAACCAGATCGCCTACAACGGCGGCAATCCGACCGTGGGGCTCACCGTTCCCGCCGGAGGTCTGGAGATGACGTCCATCCTCGGCGCTTGCACGTTCCGGGTCGGCGGCACGGTGACGTCCGATCCGGCAAGCTCGACGACCCTGTCCGGCTTCACCTTCAGCGATGCGGGCGGCCTGGTCGTCACGCGGGTGGATCCGCTGAACGCGTGCTTCGGCTTGATTTACGTGGCTGACAGCGTGCTGTTCGACGCGACGTACATGCTCGGCACGGCTGTGACGGTCGGCCCGTAGCGCGTGGCACGACACGACCTCCCAACGCACGACGGTTGCCGGGCTCGACGCCGCGCCCGGCCACCTCGGGCGTCCCGGCGCCCCCGGGGGCGAATCCGGCCCGGGTCGTAGCCTCGTCTGGGCATGGCCGACCCTGCTCTGACCGCGCTTCACGCGCTCACCGGCGATCCTGCCGCCGCCTTCCGTGTCCACCAGCGCGAGGCGATCGCCGACCTCGTCGACGACCGCGCGCGCGTGCTCTGCGTCCAGCGCACCGGCTGGGGCAAGAGCGCCGTCTACTTCGTCGCCACGCGCCTGCTGCGCGATGCGGGCAGCGGTCCGACGCTGATCGTCTCGCCGCTGCTGGTGCTGATGCGCAACCAGATCGCCGCCGCGCAGCGCCTCGGGCTGCGCGCGCACACGATCAACTCCACCAACCGCGACGAGTGGCGCACCGTGCGCGAGCTGCTGGCCGATGACGC
>JBIQML010000434.1:0-4698 GCA_044463405.1 Nakamurella lactea
TGCAGCGAGTTGCTGGTGGCCTCGGACAGCGTCACCTTCTCGGAGAACGGATAGTCGTCCGCCGTGGTGTAGGCGTCCACGATCCACACGATCCGACCGTTCACCACCGCCGGGTACGGGTGGGTGTCGGCGGTCAGGAACGGCGCGGCCTTCTGCACCCGCTCCCGCGGATCCCGCACGTACAGAACCTTGGAGTCGGCGTTGATCTCCGAGGAGAACAGGAAGTTGGCGTCGGTGTAATGGGTGGCGAAGATCAGCCGCTGGAAGAAGCCCCCGACCGGGACCCCGCCGGATCCCTGATAGGTGTAGAAGTTCGTCTGCCCGGCGTCGCTGTCGCTGTCGTATTCCCGCTTCGGCCCGTCCTTGGGCCCGCCCACGATGGAGTAGGTGCCGATCATCGGGCTGTAGTAGATCCGTGGCTCGTCGACCGGGATCAGGCCCTCGTTCTGCGTGTCGGACACCGAGAAGATCGGGTAACCGTCGGAGAGTTCGTTGGCCGGGGCGACGACGAATCCGTTGCCGTGCGTGTACACGGTGTGCTCGTTGATCCAGCCCTTCTGGCTGTCCTGCAACCCGTCCAGGTTGAGCTCGCGGGCGGCGACCACGTAGTCCTGGGTCTTGCCGTCGATGGTGTACCGGTCCATCGACAGCGTCGACTGGAAGCCGAAGAACGTCCGCAGCTGCTGGCGCTGGGTGAAGGTGTCCGACACCAGGTTCGGGTCCAGCAGCCGGGCGTTCGGCACGTTCTTGGTGTCGGTGGCCAGCTTGGCGGGATCCCCCTTGTCGACGTTCTTGGGGTTGTAGTCGACGTAGGTGACGTTCTGGTCGGTGATGCCGTAGGCCTGCCGGGTGGAGGTGATGTTGTCCTTGATGTAGTCCTGCTCCTTGGTGATGGCGTTGGGAGAGACCACCACCTTCTGCAGGATCAGCGGCCAGGCCCCGCCGATCAGCACGCTGGAGAGCACGAGCAGCACCAGCGCGATGACCGGCAGCTTCACCGAGCGCAGGAACCCGCCGACGATGAACCCGACAGCGCAGATGCCGGCGATGCACATCAGCACGATCTTGGCCGGCAGCACGGCATTCACGTCGGTGTACCCGGCGCCGACCACCTGCCCATCGGCCACCGTCACGCCGGAGGAGAACAGCAGGTCGTAGCGGTCGAACCAGTACTGCACCGCCTTGATCAGCACGAAGATCCCGACCACCAGGGACAGCTGCAGGGCCGCCTGGGCCGTCACCTTGCGATGCTTGCCGGCCGAGAGCCGGATGCCGCCGAAGACGTACTGCGTGATGAGCACCGCGAAGAACGCCAGCGTCGTCGCGACGAACAGCCAGGTCAGCACCATCTGGATCATCGGGAGCCGGAACACGTAGAACCCGACGTCGTTGCCGAACTGAGGATCGGTGACGCCGAAGTCCCCGCCGTGCATCCACAGCTGGACGGTCGCCCAGGATCCCTGCGCGGAGAATCCGCAGATCAGCCCGATGACGCCGGAGATCACCAGGGCGAACACCTTCGGATGCGCCGTCACCACCGTCCGGTAGGGGGCCAGCGGATCCATCTCGGCGCTGGGCAGGAACACCGGGCGGCTGCGGAAGGCCACCAGCAACGAGGCCAGGATGACGCCGGCCATGCCTAGACCGGCGACGAAGAACAGCACCACCCGGGTCCACAGCTGGGTGGTGAACACCTCGGTGACGTGTACCTCACGGAACCAGGCGTAGTTGACGTAGATGTTGACGAACTGGAACCAGGCGATGATGAGCACGATCAGCGCGACCACTGCGATCAGCACGCGCTTGGCGCGCCGGGACAGCACGGGCATGCCGACGGGGGGCCGCGTGGCCACGATGGAGCTCCTTCGCGGTCAGGGGCGGACGGACCGCCGTACGGGAACCGGCGGGGTCCGTTCGGACCCCTCGTCACCGCCGCGTCGGGACGGTCACGTCCCGTCAACTGTAGAGGCGCCGCGGAGGTTCCCGAGCCGGAGGTGACGAGGTGCACGGCGGTGACGGAATGCAGGCGGTGACGGAATGCCCGGCGGTGACGCCGTATCGGGCCGCGCGGCCGCCCCGCCGACCCGGCCGTGACAGGATCGGCGGGTGATCCCACCCTCCCGAGCCGTGCCGCACGACCCGGCCGCCGACCCCCTGGTGCGGGCCGTCGACGAGGTCGAGGAGTTCGCCGGCGCCGGCGGCTGGGACGCGCCCAGGCAGATGTTTGCGCTGGTCAGGACGGACGACCTGCTCGCGGCCGGGCCCGGCCTGGCCGATCGCATCGGACCGGGGACCGGGGCGCCCGGACACGCCGGCTCGGAGCTGACCCCGATCGCCCAGGACACGCTGCCGGGCCAGAGCGTCGCCGACGCGCTGGCCACCATCACCTGGCCCGACGAGGTCACCGGCTGCGTTCTGGTGCTGGAGATCCTGGCCGGCGCCGGCGAGCAGCAGGCCGAGGCCCGGCTGGCGGCCGGCGTGCTGCGGGATCGCCCCGGAGGCGCCTGCGTGCTGCGCTGGCGGCACGATCCGGACGGCCCGGTGCTGCGCGGGGCGGACCTCGCCCCCGGCCTGCTGGCCGCGCTGCACGGCACCTTCGAGCCGTAAGGGCTCAGCAGCCGGGCGGGCTGCCGCCCTTCGCGATCGTCCTGACCGCGGCCAGGGCATCGGTCAGGGTGCTGACCTTGGCGAGGGTCAGCCCGTCCGGAACGGCCGTCATCGCCTCGGCGCAGTTGGCGGCCGGAACCAGCATGTACTGCGCGCCGGCCGACCGGGCCGTGACCTCCTTGAACGTCACCCCCCCGATCGCCCCGACGTTGCCGTCCAGATCCATCTCCCCGGTGCCGGCGATGAACTTCCCGCCGGTCAGGTTCCCCGGGGTCAGCCGGTCGATGATGCCCAGGGTGAACATCAGCCCCGCCGACGGTCCCCCGATGTCCTCCAGCGAGATGTGGATCTGGAACGGGGCGCTCGGGCGTTCCACCACGCCCACTCCCAAAAAGCCCTGCGGGCCCTGCTTCGGTTCGGCGCCCAGGGTCACGGATGCCGTCACCGGCTTGCCGTCCCGCTGAACCGTCACTGTCACCGTCTGTCCCGGCCGGGTCCGCTTCATCACGGCGGCCAGCGACGCATAGTCCGTCACCGCCGTCGAGTCGATCCGGGTGATGCGATCGTTCGGTTTGAGGATGTTCCAGCTGGGCGAGCTCTGGTCGACGTCGCCGACGTAGACCACGTTCGGGTAGCCCAGGTAGCGCAGCGCCTCGATCTCGGCGGCCGACTGGGAGTCCCGGAACATCTGGACGTTCTCCTGGGTCACCTGCTGCTTGGACTTGTTCGGCGGGTAGTACTCCTCCCTGGGTGCCATCTGGTACCGGCCGGAGGCCCACATGGCCACCGCCTCGATCATCGGGATCTGGTCGATGATCCGGATGGTCAGCATGTTCAGGTGCCCGGTCGGCTGCTCGGAGGCCGCCGCCGGGATGTCGTCGCCGGTGAAGGTGATCACCTGACGTCCCTGCCCGTAGGAGACGGTGTTGAACGTCGACCCCGGTCCCAGCGCGACGTACGGGACCGGAACGGCGGCACCGAGCACCAGCAGCACCGCGGCGATCGAGCAGCCGATCCACAGCGTGCGGGCCCGCCGGGACATCGGCCGCGGCCGGCGGCGCGGCGGGGCCTGCTCGGCGGTCCCCGTCCCGCTCGGCTGCTGTGCATCGGACACGACAGCAGAGCCTACGGCGCGGGGCTGTGTGCCGGGCGAACGGCTCGCAGCGCCGCCCCGGGCCGGGCCGGGCCGCCTCGGGCGCCGCTGTTCGCCCTCGGCGTGATCACACCCGGAGATACCGGCCCCGTGCCGCCACACGGTCCCGGCGAATGTCAGTACCGTGAAACCCATGACCAACGTGCCGTTCGGATTCTCGCTGCCCGGCGACGACGACTCCCCGGAGGGAGGGGGCCAACCGAACCCCGGCGCGTTCGACCTGGGCCAGCTGGGCTCGATGCTCTCCCAGCTCGGCCAGATGATGTCCCAGGCCGGGGCGTCCGGATCCACCGGTCCGGTCAACTACGACCTGGCGCGCCGGATGGCCACCTCGCAGGTCCCGGCATCGCACCCGGTCGCATCGATCGACGTGACCGCGGTGCGGGACGCGATGGCGCTGGCCGAGGTCTGGCTGGACGGGGCGACCTCGCTGCCGGTCGGCGCGAAGTCCGTCACCGCCTGGACCCCCCGCGAGTGGATCGACGCCACCATGCCGGTCTGGGAGACGCTGTGCTCCCCCATCGCCGAGCGGGTCTCGCAGGCCTGGATCGAGGGGTTGCCCGAGCAGGCGCGCGCGCAGGCCGGGCCGTTGCTGGCCATGATGGGCTCGATGGGCGGCATGGCGTTCGGCAGCCAGCTCGGCCAGGGCCTGGCGCAGCTGGCCGGCGAGGTGCTCACCTCGACCGACATCGGGCTGCCGCTCGGCCCGGACGGCACGGCCGCGCTGCTGCCGCGGTCGATCGCCGAGTTCAGCGCCGGGCTGGAGCTGCCGGAGGACCAGGTCCGGCTGTACCTGGCGGCCAGAGAGGCGGCGCACCATCGGCTGTTCGCGCACGTGCCGTGGCTGCGGCAGCGGATCGTCGAGCTGATCTCGGCCTATGCCGGGGCGATCAGCGTGGACTTCTCGGCCATGGAGGAGCTGGCCTCGTCGATCAACC
>JBIQML010000435.1:0-4693 GCA_044463405.1 Nakamurella lactea
TGCCGGGCGAGGATGGGCTTCTCGTGCGACATGCCACGCCTCCCGCCCAGACGTCCGTACCGGCGGCCGGTCGAGATGCCCTCGACAGGCAGCGGCGCCCGCGCGGCCGCGGTACGGGTAAACCCTACATGAAGCAACAGACTCGATCACTGTAGGCGCGGGCGCAACCCCGCGCGGCACGTTGGCGCCGGTTCCGCGGTTGGAGCGCGGATCTGGGGCCGTTCAGGGCTTGACATCCGGCGCCTGCCGGGCTCTACTAATGGCGAATCGTGTGTCATTGCGATCGTTCATGTTTGATTTCCGTCTGCGTTCTGAGGACCGCTGGGAGGTTCCATGAGCAAGAAGCATCACCCGACGGCCGATGGTTCATCGAGGGAGATGGACCGTCGCGCCGTGCTGAAGGGACTGGCGGGCGCGGCCGCATTCGCCGCGCTACCGATGGCGCTGGACGCCTGCTCCAGCGGGTCAGGGGCCTCGGCGGGATCCGGCTCGGCGGCCAGCGGCGGCAGCAGCGCCGGCAGCGCCCCGAGCGGCTCCAGTGCCTCGAGTGCCTCCAGCGCATCGAGCGCGGGCAGCGGGTCCTCGGCCAGCAGTGCCTCCGGTGCCAGCAGCGCCTCCGGTGCCAGCAGCGCGGGCAGCGGCTCCGCCGCGTCCAGCGCGTCCTCGGGCGGCAGCGCCGCGTCGGTGAGCGTGCCGAAGGTGTCGGGCACCCTGACCATCGGTTCCAACTACTCCGACGCCGGGGTCAAGAAGGCCTTCGGTGACGTCGCCACCGCGTTCGGCGATGCCAGCGGCGCGAACGTCAAGGTCAACACCGTCGATCACAACACGTTCCAGAACAAGATCCAGCAATACCTGCAGGGCACCCCGGACGACGTGTTCAGCTGGTTCGCCGGCTACCGCATGCAGTTCTTCGCCGCGCAGGGCCTCGCGTCACCGATCGATGACGTCTGGGAGAAGATCGGCGGCAACTTCTCCGACGCCGTCAAATCGGTGTCCAAGGGTGCGGACGGGCACTACTACTTCGTGCCGATCTACAACTACCCGTGGGTGATGAACTACCGCAAGAGCGTGTTCCAGGACAACGGCTACACCGTCCCCAAGACCTGGGACGAGCTCATGTCGCTGTGCGAGAAGATGAAGTCCGACGGTCTGGTGCCGATCTCCTGGACCGACAAGGACGGCTGGCCGGCCATGGGCACGTTCGACATCCTGAACATGCGCATGAACGGCTACCAATTCCACGTGGACCTGATGGCGCACAAGGAATCCTGGACCGACCCGAAGGTGATCGCGGTCTTCGATCAGTGGAAGAAGCTCACCCCCTACTACCAGACCGGCGCCAACGGCCGCACCTGGGAGGAGGCGGCGCAGGACCTGCAGAACAAGAAGACCGGCATGATGTTCATCGGCGCCGGGCAGGCCGGCCAGCAGTTCTCCAAGGAGAACCTGCCCGACCTGGCGTTCTTCCCGTTCCCCGAGATCAACCCGGACCACGGCACCGACGCCATCGACGCCCCCATGGACGGCTTCATGATGTCCAAGGCGCCGAAGAACAAGGAGGCCGCGACCGCGTTCCTGGAGTTCCTGGGGACCGCGCACGCCGAGTCGATCTACCTGGCCTCGGACCCGACCGACGTGGGCGTCGCCTCGAACTACGACCAGAGCACCTATAACGACCTGCAGAAGGCGTCGGCGAAGATCATCAGCGAGACCGCGCACATCGCGCAGTTCCTGGATCGCGACACCCGACCCGACTTCGCCTACCCGATCGTGCAGAACGCCCTGCAGTCCTTCATCACCAATCAGGACTCGAAGGCCGTCTGCCAGCAGTTGGAGGCGCAGGCCAAGGCCGTCTTCGCGAGCTGACGCCACCGCGTCCCCTGCCGATGTCGACACCACGAGCCGCCGCGCGCACGGCCAGCACCACCGGCCGGTCGCGCGGCGGTCGCGTTCACCGGCTGACCCGACGGGACGGCGTGGTGCTCGGCCTGATGTTGGGCATCCCGCTGCTGATCGACCTGGCCTTCGTCTGGGGTCCGGCTATCGCCAGCGTCTTCCTGTCCTTCACCAACGCCCAGGGCGCGCGGGCGGTGCAGTGGATCGGCGGCGAGAACTACCACTTCATGGCGACGGTGGACTACGAGTTCTGGCCGGCCGTGCGGCACAACCTGCTCTGGTTGGGTGTGTTCATCGTCATCGCCACGCCGCTGGGCATGCTGTTCGCGGTGCTGCTGGACAAGGGCATCAAGGGCACCCGCATCTACCAGAGCATCTTCTTCCTGCCCGTCATGCTGTCCCTGGCGCTGATCGGGATCATCTGGCAGCTGATGTACTCGCCGGACAACGGCCTGATCAACAACATCCTCGGAAAGACCGGCCAGGGCAACCAGATCGACTGGCTGGGTGATCCGAACATCAATCTGTGGGCCGTGCTCATCGAGGCCACCTGGCGGCAGGCCGGCTACGTGATGGTGCTGTACCTGGCCGGGCTGAAGGCGGTCGATCCGTCCCTCCGGGAGGCGGCCGCGCTGGACGGCGCCAACCCGTGGCAGATGTTCTGGCGGGTCATCTTCCCGACGCTGCGACCGATCAACATCGTGATCCTGGTGGTGACGGTGATCGAGTCGCTGCGCGCGTTCGACCTGGTCTACGTCACCAACGGCGGCACCAACGGCCTGGAACTGCTGTCGGCCATCATCACCCAGCAGATCCTGGGCGCCGGCAACAAGATCGGCTACGGATCTGCGGTCGGGGTCGTGCTGCTGGTGATCTCCCTGGTGCCGATCACGTACTTCCTGGTCGTGCAGTTCCGCAAGGAGAACCGGACATGACGACCGCCACCGGCGCCTCGCGCGCGACCACCATCACGGCCGGCGAGGCCGTCCGCAGGCCCCCGCCGAAGCGGAAGGTCGGCGCCTACATCTTCCTGACGATCGCCGCGATCTTCTGGATCGCCCCGGTGCTCTGGACGCTGTACACGGCGCTGCGGCCGCTGTCCGACACGAACCAGCACGGCTACTTCTCCTGGCCGCGGGCACTGACCCTGGACAACTTCATCAACGCCTGGAACCAGGGCGACGTCATCCACTACTTCCTGAACTCGCTGTACATCACCGTTCCGGCGGTGATCCTCACCCTGTTCCTGTCCAGCTGCGTGGCCTACGTGGTGTCCCGGTGGAGCTTCAAGTTCAACCTCGCGATGCTGCTGATCTTCACGGCCGGAAACCTGCTGCCGCAGCAGGTCTTCATGGCGCCGCTGTTCAAGATGTACCTGTGGATCACGGTGCCGGACTGGCTGTCCGCGTCCGGCAAGCTCTACGACTCGATATTCGGCCTGGTGGTCATCAACGTCTCCTTCCAGATGGGGTTCTGCGTCTTCGTGCTGAGCAACTTCATGAAGACCATCCCGCACGAGATCACCGAGGCGGCGCTGGTGGACGGCGCGTCGGTGTGGACGCAGTTCTGGAGGCTGACGCTGCCGCTGTGCCGCCCCGCGCTGGCCGCCATGGCGACCTTGCTGACCACGTGGATCTACAACGACTTCTTCTGGGCGATCGCGCTGATATCCACCGGTAGCAAGTATCCGATCACCACGGCGATCCTCAACCTGAAGGGCACCTACGCGGTGAACAACAACCTGCTGGCCGCCGGCGCCATGATCATCGCGCTGCCGACGCTGGCGGTGTACTTCTCGCTGCAGCGGCAGTTCATCTCCGGGCTGACGCTGGGGAGCACGAAGGCGTAGCGCGCGTCCGACGGGTGCCGTCGGTCCGACCGCGGCCGGGCAAGCGCGGGCCGGTGAGGAGCTGGAGAATCCCATGGACGACGTCTCGACCATCAGCCCCGGCTGGGGCGCCCGCCGGCGCGCACGGTCGGTGCTGCGCAGCGACGCACCGAGCCTCTCGCTGTCCGGGCGGTGGCAGTTCCGGTTGCTGCCCGGCGTTCCCGGCTCGGCGATCCCCGATTCGGCCGGATCGGAACAGGTCCTGCCTGCCGGCGAGACACCCGACTCCATGGCCGATCCCGGATACGACGACGGCGCCTGGGACCCGATCGACGTGCCGTCCCACTGGGTGCTGCGCGGAGACGGCCGCTACGGGCGCCCCATCTACACCAACGTGCAGTACCCGTTCCCGATCGACCCGCCGCACGTGCCGGACGAGAACCCCACCGGGGACTACCGCCGCACGGTCGAGCTGCCCGCCGACTGGTCGGACGCCGAGGCGATCGTGCTGCGCTTCGAGGGTGTGGAGTCGCGATACCGGGTGTGGGTCAACGGCACCCGTATCGGCGTGGGCACCGGCAGCCGCCTGATGCAGGAGTTCGACGTGACCGCCGCGGTGCACCCCGGCGTCAACACCATCGCGGTCCGGGTGCATCAATGGTCGGCGGGCAGCTATGTGGAGGACCAGGACCAGTGGTGGCTGCCCGGCATCTTCCGGGAGATCAGCCTGCACGCCCGGCCGACCGGCGGGCTGGAGGACGTCTGGCTGGACGCCCGGCTGAACGCCGACGGGACCGGGAGCATCCGCGCGGAGATCCGGGCCGACGACGCTGCCTTCCCGATCGCTCTGCGAATTCCGGAGCTCGGCGTCGAGGTGCGCTGGGCGAGCCGGGACGAGGTCGCTCCCGTCGCGGTGGGTCCGGTCTCGCCCTGGTCGGCCGACGCGCCCCTGCTGTACGACGCGAC
>JBIQML010000436.1:0-1309 GCA_044463405.1 Nakamurella lactea
AGGATCTCAACCTGGCGTACTCGCGCGGGCACGAGATCGGCACGCACTACAACGGCCACTTCTGCGCCGGGGCCGACCCGTCCGGGGACGCCTGGTCGACGGCGGACTGGAACTCCGAGCTGGACCAGTTCTTCGGCTTCATGCGGAACTGGAAGAAGATCAACGGCTACGGTGCCGAGGCCCCCGAGCTGAAGGTTCCGACCAGTGCCATCAAAGGTGGCCGGACCCCGTGCCTGGAGGGCGATCTGGACAAGATGATCCCGGCCTGGAAGAACCACGGGATGACCTACGACACCTCCAAGAACCTGTACACCGGGATCGCCTGGCCGAAGCGGGTGAAGGGCATCTGGGAGTTCCCGATGCCGTATGTGTACTCGCCGGGGTTCAAGGACATGGTGATGGCGATGGACTACAACTTCTGGGTCAAGTTCAACGGCGGGCAGGAGCAGCCGGAGACCGCGCCGGAACTGCGCTCCATCGTGCGGCAGACCTATGACTACATGTTCAGCCAGGCCTATCACGGCAACCGGGCGCCCGTGCTGATCGCCAACCATTTCAACAACTGGAACGGCGACTCGTTCAACCAGCCCGCGCTGGCGTTCATGAAGGACACCTGCGGGCGCGAGGACGTGTACTGCGCGACCTATTCCGACGTGATCGCCTGGATGGAGTTGCAGGATCCGCAGGTGCTGAAGGCGCTGCAGAACCAGGCGCCCGTCGCGACCGGCCCCTGACTTTCCGGCCCGGTTTTCCTGGCCTTCCCGCCTTGTGTGCCCGAGGTGGCGGTATTGCGCCACCTCGGGCACACAAGAGCAGGGGGACGACGGCTCGACTCGGCGCAGGGCCACGGCCAGGCTCAGCGGCGCGAGTACCGTGGCTGTGCCGGCCTCGTGTACCAGCGCCAGGAGATCAGCGCGCAGATCACGATCAGCACCAGTCCGGCGGCCAGGAACGGCCAGGGGTTGAGCAGGTCGGCGCAGCGGGCGGCGTCGCCGGAGCCGGTGCAGGTCCGGCCCGGCCCGTGCCGGTGCAGGAACGCCAGGTAGCAGCCCACCAGTCCGACCCCGCCGATGGCGCCCGGCCAGGCCTGCGGCCGGATGTAGCCAAGGCACATCACCAGGGTGGCGATCAGCGCGACCGGCATCACGAAGACCCCGATCGACTTCACCGACGCGATCGAGAGCGCCCACAGCGCGCCGACCAGCATCCACCCGGCGAACGCGCCCGCGTGGAAGGGCCGGCGCTGCAACCCGGATCCGGCCGCGGCTGCGTGGCTGCCCGCGGGCGGGACAACGCCGCCGGTCGGTGA
>JBIQML010000436.1:1319-4687 GCA_044463405.1 Nakamurella lactea
TGCCCGTCACCGTACCGGGGCCCGTCACCCCCACCACCCGCATGGATCAACTTCCCCTGCATGCACGAACGTTGCCCCAGCAGCCACGGCCGTCACATTTCGGCGACGTTCGTGCATGCGGTCCCTCCCGGGGGGCGCGGGCCGGGGCCGACCCGAAGGCGGATCCCCGGCCCGTCGCCATTGGTCCGGTCGAGCCCGGTCACCAGACTGATCAGCCGAAGCCCTGACCTTGCTCGTCCGGGTGCCGGTCGGCGTTGGCATGGATCGCATCGTGGATCCACTGCGCCAGGCCGGGCGCGAGGTCCTCGTAGGTCTGGGTGAAGCGCTCGTCGGCCAGGTACATGTCGGCCAGGGCGCGGTGCATCGCGTACGAGCAGTCGTAGAACCGTTCGATGCCGCTACGGTGCGCCTCGGCGAGTTCCATGGCCCGCTCGGAGTCCGGTGTGGCACCGGATTGGAAAGCCGCTACCAGTTCGGCGTTGAACGCCTCGACGTCCGACTTCATCCGGCGCCAGTCGTCCTTGGTGAACCTGCTGGTGCGGGCCTGCGACTGCTTCCACGCCTCGGTGGAGCCCCAGCGCTGCTCGGCCTCGGCCTCCCACGCAGGGTCGTAGTTCTCGCCGAAGATCTCCAGCTTCTCCTCGGGCGTCAGTTGGTTGCCCGTCATCGTTGCCTCCATTTCCTTCTCGATGGACGCGACCATGGCCTGCAGCCGGCGCAGCCGCTCGGTGAGCAGCTTGTGCTGGCGCTCCAGGTGCTGGCTGACGTCGGCGTTCGCCTCCGTGTCGTGCAGCAGGGTCGCGATGTCCTCCAGGGAGAATCCGAGCTCGCGGTAGTACAGGATCCGGGTGAGCCGGTCCAGGTCGGAGCCGGAGTACAGCCGGTATCCGGTGCTGCTGCGGTCGGACGGGACCAGCAGGCCGATGTGCTCGTAGTGGTGCAACGTCCGGATCGTCACACCGCCAAGGCGGGCCGCCTGGCCCACCGTGTACGTGCGCTGCTCAGCCTTCGACACCGCCCCGATTCCCTCCGTCGGACGCCCGGGCCGGCCTTCGACCCGGACGCGATCCAGCCTGTTCCCTGACGCTACGTGAGGGTCAAGGCGAATTTCCGATACGGCAGGGCGGGCGAGGAAGATCGGACCGGCAGCAGCAGCGGTGACGGGGATCGGAGGGCCGGTGATGCAGCAGGACGAGCAGCCGTCGGAGGGGTCGGTGACGCCGTGGCCTCGGGATGCGCCGCCCGGCGAAACGGTCGCGACCGGCGCGCCGCCCGCGCCCGACGGATCGCCGGCGCCCGGTGAAACGGCGGCGGCACACGCCGAAGATCCCGAGCAGCGCGCGAGCTGGCTCGAGCTGTTCTTCGACCTGGTGGTGGTGGTCGCCGTCGCCATGATCGCCGAGCGGACGCATGAGCACGACACCCTGGGCGGCGTGGCCGAGTCGGCGGTGACCTACGGCGCCCTGTGGATCGTGTGGACCGCCTACATGCTGTACGCGAACGTCGAGGGCGAGCGCGCGCACCGCCGGGCGATCCTGATCGGCATGGCGTGCATCGCCGTGATGGCGGCCGCGGTACCGGAGATCGGGCACGGCCGGGACGTCGCGTTCGCCGTCGCCTACATCGTCGGGAGAACCGTCGCGATGCGCAGCCTGGCGGGATCCGGCAAGGCGGTGCTGGACTGGCCGCTGGCACAGCAGGGCGGCGGCCTGCTCCCGTTCGTCATCGGCTTCTGGGTGGATGCGCCCGCGCGGTACTACCTGTGGGCCGCCGGCGTTCTGCTGGATCTGGTGTTCTCGGTGCTGGCCTCCCGCGGACCGGAGGCGATGCAGCGGCGCCTGGCTGAGGGCCAGCGGATGCGCCAGCAGCGGCTGCGGCAGGCGGATCGGCGGCGCGGTGCGCCGGGCCGACGGCCTCGGGCCTCCGAGCGGCGTCGCCGTCGGGGGGAGCGCGCCCGGGATCGGATGCAGGTCTTCCAGATCGCGCATGTGAACCGCCCGCACCTGGGCGAGCGGCTCGGGCTGTTCACCATCATCGTGCTGGGCGAGGCGGTGACCCAGATCGTCACGGCCACCACCGGAGTCGACTGGACGTGGCCGATCGCGCTGAGCTCCGCCGCGGGATTCCTCGCGCTGATCGGCTTGTGGTGGTTGACCTTCCAGTACGGCTTCACCGGATCCCCCCAGGAGAGGGTGACCAGGCTGCGAGCGGGTATCGCGCTGCCGGTGCACCTGGCGAGCACCGGGGGAGTGGTCGGGTTGTCGGTCGGCCTGGGCGCCGCGGTGGCACATGGCGGTGACGGGGTTCCGGCGGGGCTGCGCTGGGTGGGGTGCGCGGCGCTGGCGCTGTACCTGGTCGCCTCGGGGGTCGGTGGCGCGCTGTCCGGTGCGCCGCGATCCTGGTTGCTGGGGTGGCCGCTGCCGGCGGCGGTGGCAGCGATCATCGCCGCGGCCGTGTGGCAGGCGGGTTGGTCCGGCTGGATCCTGTCGGTGGTGCTCGCCGCGGTGATCGGCTGGATGGTGTGTTACGGGCCGGTCCGCCGCTGGCGAGATGTGGAGCCGGCCGCGGCGGAGGCCGCGCGAGCCACATCGCCGTCCTAGCAACGGTTCGCCGTCCCGAGAACGGCCAGCACCTCGACCGGACCGCGCCCGCTGGGACGAGGAATTCCGCACTCCGGCATCGGTACCGTGGCGGCCATGGTGGCAACGTGGATCAGCCCGAGGGCGCGCAAGGGTGTGGACAGCGGCATCGAAGGGCGCGGCCTGATCGCCCTGGAGCCGATCTCCGCCGGTGACGTGGTGGCCGTGAAGGGCGGGCACATCGTCACCGGCGACGAACTCGCGGCGCTGCCGGAGAAGCTGCGGAACTCGGACGTCCAGATCACCGATGATCTGCACCTGGTCGCGCTGTCCGACGAGGAGTACGAACCGGTGATGCTCTTCCTGAACCACTCCTGCGAGCCCAACGTGGGTTTCGCCGGCAACATCGTGCTGGTGGCGATGCGGGACATCGCCGAGGGCGAGGAGCTGACCACCGATTACGCGCTGTTCGACGACTACGACGGCCAGATGTGCTGCCACTGCCGCACACCGTCCTGCCGGGGCGTGATCGACGGCCGCGACTGGCGCCGGCCGGAGTTGCAGCAGCGGTACGCCGGCTACTTCTCGACGTACCTGCAGCGCAGGATCGGCTCGGTGGGCTGAGGCCGGAGACGCGCGATCCCCCGGCCCGCCGGGTGGCGGGGTCCGGGGCATCGTCGATCACGGTGCGGCGCGGCGAGACGTTGCGCACCGCGGATTGTCGGTTCAGCCGAGCATGCCGTCGACGAAGTCCTGGTGGTCCTTCGCCCAGGCCTTGACGCCCTCCTG
>JBIQML010000437.1:0-4687 GCA_044463405.1 Nakamurella lactea
GACCTTGTTGGCGGCGATCTGCTCGCCGTTGCCGGAGCCCCCGATCACCACCCCGAGGCTGCCGGGATCGGCCACCACCCGCCGGCCCGCCTCGATGCAGTACGGCGGGTAGTCGTCACCCTCCTGATACCGGTGGGCACCGACATCGACCGTCTCGTAGCCCTGGCCCGCCAACCGGCCGCGCAGGAAGTTCTTCAGGTCGAAACCGGCGTGATCGCTGGCCAGGTAGACGCGCATGAGATCAGTGTGGCAGCCCGCGCGAGCGAGAGCGGGGCGGGCCCGTCGCTACGCAGTAGCAGGGCCCCGGCTACGGCACCACCATCACGGGGAACTTCTGGCTGGCGACCACGGCTCGGGACACCGACCCGCTGGCGATGCGGTGCAAGAACTCGGCGAATCCCCTGTGCCGCTTGCCGACCACCAGGCAGGCGGCGTCCCGCTCGTCGGCGATCCGGACCAGCTCGGCGGCCGCGTCGCCGCTGGTGGACACCAGCTCCCAGGACACACCGGTCATCTCGCCGCTGGCCGTCAGATCCGCCGATAGCGACGCCTCCAGAGCGTCCTCGGCGCTCTCGTCGAGCTCCATCTCCTCCGGGATCGGCACGTAACCCTCGACCAGCGGAACGGCCCGCCGCCGCACATGCACCGCGACCACCGGCCGGCCGAGCGAGCGGGCCAGAAAGACCGCGGCCCGCAGCGGCCGCCCGCACGCGGCGACGTCGTCCACCCCCACCACCACCGGCCCGCCGCGCAGGTCCGGCGGCAACGGGAAACCTGCCGGACCCGTCTGGCGATCGGCCATCGGAGGTGGCCCGGCGTGGCCTTCGGGCGCGCCACCGCCCGGGTTGCCGTTGCCGGTAGGGGCGTCGGGACTGCCCTGCACGACTGCTGCCATCTGCCACCTCCACGGTGCCCGGTCGCCTGGAAGGTCGGGTGGCGCCGCAGGGTGCTGCTGCGCCGGACGTGCCATCAGGGTGACACATCGCGGCAGAAAATGCGCGATCCGGCCCGGTCAATATCAGCCGGACGTGCCCGGCGGCCGTCAGGACGGTCGGGACCGGCCGGTCACTCCGCCGGGGGCACCGTCCGGGGCTCCTCGGTGCGTTCCCGCTTGAGCTCGAAGAAGTACGGGAAGGAGGCGAGGGTGACGCTGGCGTCCCACAGCCGACCGGCCTCCTCGCCGGTAGGCACCCTGGTGATGACGGGCCCGAAGAACGCCACGCCGTTCACATGGATGGTGGGCGTGCCCACGCCCTTGCCGACCTTGTCC
Organism: Nakamurella lactea; assembly: GCA_044463405.1. Taxonomy (GTDB): domain Bacteria; phylum Actinomycetota; class Actinomycetes; order Mycobacteriales; family Nakamurellaceae; genus Nakamurella; species Nakamurella lactea_B. Next base: position 1,271 of record JBIQML010000437.1, read on the forward strand.
ATGCCGGCGTGGTGGCTGGCCCGCAGCCGCTCGTCGTAGTCGGTGGTGCGGGCCGCGTCCGCCAGGTCCGGCGGCAGCCCGACCTCCGCGAGGGATTCGGCGATCACCGCGGCGAAGTCCCTGTTGTGCTCGTCGTGCACGCGGGTCCCCATCGCGGTGTACAGCGGCCCGAGGATTTCGTCACCGCCCTTGTCCGCGGCGGCGATCGCCACCCGCGGCATCCACCACACCTCGCGCTCGGTGTAGTCGGCCGGCGGGTCCTCCGGCTCGTTGAGCACCGCCAGGCTCATCACGTGCCAGTGCACGTCGATGTCCCGGACCTTCCCGACCTCGACGATCCACCGGGAGGTGACCCAGCAGTACGGACACAGCGGGTCGAACCAGAAGTCGGCCACCGAGCGCGCGGGCACCCCCGCACCGCCGGCGGACGACGCCGAAACGTCCTGGATTGCCGCGTCACCCTGTGCCATGAGTCCTCCCGAGCTTGCCGTTGTGACCGGTCTCGTCACCGTTCGCACCAGGAGCAACCCGGGGCGCCGTAGGGTTGTTCCAAAGCCGGCGCCGGGCGTGGCGCGCATCACGCGACCCGTCCGGCTCCGTCGGGGGGATACCCCGCCGGTCGGCCCGGCTCACCTGCAGACCAGTGGAAGGACCCCCCGTGTCGCTCACGCCCAACCTGACCCGCGACCAGGCCGCACGGCGCGCCGCGCAGCTCACCGTGCACAGCTACGTCGTGGACCTCGATCTGACCGACGGCGCCGGTGGGCCTGGTGAGAAGACGTTCCGCACCCGCAGCGAGATCCGTTTCTCGGCGCCGGCGGGCGGCGACAGCTGGGTCGACTTCGTCGGTGACGGTATCGCCGACGCCACCCTCAACGGGAAGCGGCTGGACATCGGGGGCTGGAGCAGTCCCGAGGGTCTCGCCCTTCCGGACCTGCAGGCCGACAACGTGCTGGTGGTCGACGCCGTGGGCGAGTACACCAACACGGGCGAGGGGCTGCACCGGTTCGTCGACCCGGTGGACGGCGCGGTGTACCTGTACTCGCAGTTCGAGACGGCCGACGCCAAGCGGATGTACGCCTGCTTCGACCAGCCGGACCTGAAGGCGACGTTCACCTTCACCGTGACGGCGCCCGCCGACTGGCACGTCGTCACCAATGGCGAGCCCGCCGGCATCGACGATGGGGCGGCCGGATCGAAGGTGCACTCGTTCACCACGACGGCGCCGATGAGCACCTACGTCACCGCCCTGGTGGCCGGGCCGTACCACGTGGCCACCGACCACCACGACGGCATCGATCTGGGCATCTACTGCCGGGCCACGCTGGCGCAGTACCTGGACGCCGAGCGACTGTTCACCCAGACCAAGCAGGGCTTCGACTTCTACCACGCGGCGTTCGGGGTGCGGTATCCGTTCGGCAAGTACGACCAGCTGTTCGTGCCGGAGTTCAACGCCGGCGCCATGGAGAACGCCGGGGCGGTCACGTTCCGCGAGGAGTACGTGTTCCGGTCCAGGGTCACCCGATACCTGTACGAGCGGCGCTGCGAGACGATCCTGCACGAGATGGCGCACATGTGGTTCGGCGACCTGGTCACCATGCGCTGGTGGGACGACCTGTGGCTCAACGAGTCGTTCGCCACCTGGGCATCGGTCGTCGCGCAGACCTCCGCGACCGAATACGATTCCGCGTGGACCACGTTCGCCAACGTGGAGAAGTCGTGGGCCTACGACCAGGACCAGCTGCCGTCCACCCATCCGATCGCCGCGGACATCGTCGATCTCGAGGCGGTCGAGGTGAACTTCGACGGCATCACCTACGCGAAGGGCGCGTCGGTGCTGAAGCAGCTCGCGGCGTACGTCGGCTTCGACGAATTCCTCGCGGGACTGCGCACGTATTTCGCCGAGAACGCCTTCGGCAACGCCACTCTCGCGGACCTGATGCGGCACCTCACGGCGGCTTCCGGGCGGGATATGGACACCTGGGCCGAGCAGTGGCTGCAGACCACCGGCATCAACCGCATCGAGCCGGTCTTCGCGGTGGACGATTCCGGCCGATTCACCTCGTTTGCGATCCGCCAGCACGGCGCGGCGCCCGGCGCCGGCGAGCTGCGGCCGCATCGCCTCGCCGTCGGCGTGTATGACGACGATCCGGCCGGCCGGCTCGTACGCACCCAACGGGTCGAACTGGACGTCACCGGCGAGATCACCGAGGTGCCGGACCTGGTCGGCGCCGCACGCGGCAAGCTGGTGCTCGTCAACGACGACGACCTGACCTACTGCAAGCTGACGCTGGATGCCGATTCGCTCGCCACTGCGGTCGACCGCATCGGGGACATCGCCGACTCGCTGCCGCGCACGCTGGTGTGGTCCGCGGTGTGGGAGATGACACGGGACGCGCAGATGCGCGCGCGGGACTTCGTGGCGCTGGCGTTGGGCGGCATCGACGCGGAGACCGAGATCGGCGTCGTGCAGCGGGTTCTCGCCCAGGTCCGCCTTGCCGTGGGCTCCTACGCCGATCCGCAGTGGGCGGCCGAGACGGGCTGGCCGACGGTCGCCGGCCGGCTGCTGGACCTGGCGAAAAGCGCCGAGGCGGGCAGCGACAAGCAGTTGGCGTATGTCGGCGCCCTGGCCGCGTCGAAGCTGTCCTCGGCGGAGGTCGGCGCGATCGACGGCTGGCTGGGCGGCGCGCCGCTGCCCGGCCTGGTGCTGGACGCCGACCTGAAGTGGACGCTGCTCGGCGCGCTGGTGGCGCACGGCGCCGCGGGCGAGGCCGAGATCGTCGCGGCGGCCGCCGCCGCCGCCACCGCCTCCGGCGAGCGACGTGCCACCGGGGTGCGTGCACTGCTCCCCGATGCGGCCGCCAAGCAACATGTCTTCGATCGTCTGATCGGCGACGACACGATGGCGAATGCGCTGCAGGATGCCGCCATCGGCGGGTTCGCCCACCCGGCGCAGGGCGCGATCCTGGCGCAGTTCACCGACCAGTACTTCGCGTCCGTCGCCGACGTGTGGGCGCACCGGTCGAGCGAAGTCGCCCAGAAGGTCGCGGTCGGGCTGTACCCGCGGTGGGCGGTCGACGACGCCACGGTCGCGGCGGCACAGGCGTGGCTGGGCGGCGATCATCCGTCGGCGCTGCGCCGGCTGGTCACCGAGGGCCTCGCCGGGACCGAGCGGGCGCTGAAGGCGCGCGCGGCGGATCGCGGCTGATTCGGCGGCAGTGCCGAACGCCGCGGCGGCCCGGGGGAAGATTCCCGGGCCGCCGCGGCGTTTCAGCAGACGGACGCTACGAGATGACGCCGGCGTGGTCCGTGAGGATGCGGATGCCGTTGGTGAACCCGCCGAACAGGTCTCCGTCACCGCAGGCGGCGATCACGGACAGCACCGCTGCGCGGGCGCCGCGCTCGCTGATCCGCAAG
>JBIQML010000438.1:0-4670 GCA_044463405.1 Nakamurella lactea
TCGGCACCACCTCCTGCCGCAGCGTGCTGCTCGACCTGGACAGCGGGCGGGAACTGACCGATTCCGTCTACGAATTTCCTTCCGGCGTCGGCGGTGTCATTCTCGATCCGGCGGATCCGGATGTGGCACGCCACGAACCCGCGGAGTACCTGGAGGGGCTGGCCGTTACCATCAGGCAGTCCGTCGAGCAGGCGAGGGGGACCATCGCCGGCTTCCACCCGCGGCAGGTGCGCGGCGTCGCGGTCGCGACCACCGGCTCCACGCCGATACCCGTCGACCGGGACGGGACCGCGCTGTCGCTTCGACCGGAGTTCCGCGATCGGCTGGCCGCCAAGGCATGGCTGTGGAAGGACCACACGGGGCATCGCGAGGCGGCCGAGATCACCCGGCGCGCGCGCCGCGACCGCCCGCACTACCTCGCCACCTGCGGCGGCACCTACTCCGCGGAATGGTTCTGGGCGAAGATCTGGCACTGCCTGAACGTCGACCCACAGGTATTCGCCGCGGCGCATTCCTGGGTGGAGCTGTGTGACTTCCTCGCCGGCGCCCTGACCGGCAGGACCGATCCATCGGTTCTGCCGCGCAGTGTCACGGCGGCGGGCCACAAGGCCATGTACTCGGCGGAATGGGGCGGGTTGCCGGACGAGGTGTTCCTGGCGTCGCTGGCCCCCGAACTCGGGAGCCTGCGAGGGCGCCTGTACGCCGAGGCCGTCGATTCCACCGCGCCGGCCGGTCGTCTCAGTCGCCGATGGAGCGAGTTGACGGGACTGCCCGAGGACACGGTCGTTGCGGTCGGACAGTTCGATGCGCACGCCGCCGCAATCTCCGGCGGAGCCAGGCAGGGCGTGTTCGTCTCCGTGATGGGGACATCGACGTGTGATCTGACGGTGATGCCGCTCGGCCCCGACGGCAGTGTCCCGCAGATCACCGGCATCTGCGGCGTTGTCGCGGGATCGGTGCTGCCCGGCCAGGCGGGGGTCGAGGCCGGGCAGTCGGCGGTGGGTGACATCTTCTCCTGGTACGCGGATCTGCTGTCGGCAGGCGGCCCGGTGTCGCTGATGGACCTGGGAGAGCGGGCGAGTCGGTTGCGTCCCGGTGAACACGGCCTGCTCGCGCTGGACTGGTGGAACGGCAATAGGTCGATCCTGGTGGACCAGCGGCTGACCGGCACGATCGTCGGGCTGACGCTGCACACCAAGCCCCATCACATCTATCAGGCCCTGATCGAGTGCACCGCGTTCGGCGCCCGTCGCATCATCGAGCAGGTCGAGGCGGCCGGCGCGGCGATCCACACCGTCGTCGCCGCCGGGGGACTGCCCTGGCACAACCCGCATCTCCTGCAGACCTATGCCAACGTGCTGGGCCGGCCGATCCGTCTGGCCGCCACCCGACAGGGCAGCGCCAGGGGAGCGGCCATGGTGGCGGCGGTGGCGTCGGGCGAGTTCGACTCGGTCGTCCAGGCCCAGGACCGGCTGTGCGGCTTCCATGGCGAGCCGCGCCTGCCCGATCCGGACGCCGCGGCGACCTACGATCGGCTCTACGGCCACTACCTTGCCCTGCACGACGCCATGGGCGGCGTGCAGGATCATCCGCTGGGCGCGGTGATGAAGGGGCTGCTGGACGTCAGGGACTCGGCGGCCACCGGCTAGCTGGATCTCTCGACGGTTTCGGCGTCGGACTCGATGAGCGCCTGGGCGACCGACGAGTCGGTCACCAACGTCTTGACCAGGCCGGAGGCGAGCACCGCGCCGATGGCACGGGTCTTCTTGATCCCGCCGGCGATCGCGATGACGTTCGGGATCGCCGCAAGTTGGGAGGCGTTCACCGACAGGCACCGCTCGGAGAACTCCGGGGCCAGCAACTGACCGTCGGCGCCGAACAGGACCGCGCACACCTCGGCCTTGACGCCGCCTCGGCGCAATCTGGTGCGCTCCCGGGGGGCGACCCCGTCGTGCAGGATGGAGTCGATCGGGTCCCAACTCCCGATCGACACCGCCGCGACCGTCACCGAGTCGTATTGCCGGACGGTCTCGCGGACCGCCGGCTCGTTGCGCAGCGCCACCGCGGTCTCCGCGTTGCTGACCACCATCGGCGCGTAGAGCGGGAACACCGGGCCACCGGACCGTCCCGCCACGCTGCGCACCACATCGACCGCGTTCAGGCCGGGTTCGCCGACCACGCCGGTGAGTTGGACGACGGTACACGGGGCCAGCGAGCGCAGGTGACGGACCGTCGCGTTCACCGTGCGTCCCCAACCCACGCCGAGCACGTCGGATTCCGTCACGATCTCGGTGAGCAGATCGGCGCCGACCTGGCCCAGGGCCTCCCGTAAGACGTCCGGGTCGGGGTCGAGGGCGCGCACCACCACGGCATGCCGCAGGTCGAACTTCTGCCGTACCGCCTCGGACAACTCGACGTCGATCTGCGTCGGTGCTCGGATCTCCACCCGCACCAGACCGCGCTCGAGGCAGGCGTCCAGGATCCGGGCCACCTTGAATCTCGAGATGCCGAACCGCTTGGCGATGTCGAGCTTGGACTCCCCGTCGAGGTAGTAACGCCGGGCGATGGCGAGTGCCTGGATCAGCTCGCCCGGTCCCATGCCGCTGTCCCCCTGGCCCCCTCGAGGCGCCCCCGACTGTTCGACTCGGGACCCATCGTTCACATGGGCATGGTCCCCTTTCACGTCACGCGACGCAACAATCGCCTCGAGGGGTCTCCCGGATGCCGGGCGGCTGCCGCTGCCGTGCCGCGGTGATCCCGGCCCGGGTCTGTTGACAGGCGGCATGCCGCGAGCTACCGTGCTCATGATCGTCATAGATCGCTCATATGAGCATGCAGAGATTGACGAACACATGGCCCTGACCGACGTGCGGACGACCCGACCGAGGCGGTTGATGCCTGCCGTCGACGCGCGGATCGGCGGCCCGGCGGCATTCCTGATCGCGCTGGCGATCGTGTTCGGCGTCGCCGGCGCGAACTTCTGGACCTTCGCCAACATCCGCAGCGTGTTCTTCGTCGCGGCCATCCTGGTGATCGCGACGCTGGCGCAGTCGGCGGTGGTCGTCACCAGGAACCTCGACCTGTCCATCGGCGCCATCATGGCCGGGTCGGCCTATTTCGCCCTGCTGCTGATCGACGCCCATCCTGGGCTCGGCGGCCTGCTGTTGCCGATGGCGATCTGTATCGGCGCCGCGATGGGAGCCATCAACGGGTTCATCGTGGCCTTCATCGGCATCCCGTCACTGATCGCCACCCTTGGCACGCTCTCGCTGTTCCGCGGGCTGATCTACGCCTCCGCCAACGGTCGGCAGATCAGCGTCGGGAGCGTCCCGGACTGGCTGCTGTCGTTCGTGGCGGCGCGCCCGCTCGGCATTCCGCTGCTGATCATCGTGGGCGTCGTCATGGTGATCGCGGTCGGAGTGGTCTTCCGTCGAACGACGTTCGGGCGCAACCTGTTCGCGGTGGGGTCCAGCGCGCAGGCCGCCGAGTTCTACGGGCTGCCCCGCAAGGGCACCGTGCTGCGCGCCTTCGTGCTCTCCGGTGCGCTGGCCGCGGTCGCCGGCACCTTCCTGGCGGGTCGGGCGGGCACCGTCACGGTCGACATCGCGACCGGATACGAGCTGCAGACGCTCGCCGCGGCCGTCATCGGCGGCGCCTCCCTGCTGGGCGGCACCGGGTCCGCCCTGGGAGCGGCGCTGGGGGCGCTGGTGCTGGCCACCATCGACAACGGCCTCGTGCAGGTGGGGCTGTCCGGCTACTGGCAGGGATTCGTGCAGGGCTGCGCGATCGTGCTGGCGGTCGGTTTCGACGTGCTGCTCAAGCGGCAGTTCGCTCGACGGATGGAACGCCGATGACGGCCCCGACGATGTCGCGGATGGGTCAACTGCTGCGCCCCCGGGGGGGCACGCATCGCCCGTACCTCGGGCTCCCCGGCTGGAACGTCGGCTTGATCGTGCTCATCGTGATCACCGGGATCTGGGCGACGGTGTCCACGCCCACCTTCCTGCACACGGCCCAACTGTTCGCCGCCGGCCAGGCGATCGTGGTGACCGCCACCCTTGCGCTGGGACTGGCGATGGTCGTGATCGTCGGCGAGATCGACATCTCGCTGACGTCCAACCTCGCGTTCTGCGCCGTGGTGGTGGGCATGACGGCATCGGCCGGTGTGTCCGACGGCCTGGTCATGATCATCGCGCTGCTGGTCGGTGTGCTGCTCGGATTGCTCAACGGCGTTCTGGTGGCGGTGTACGGGCTGCCCTCGCTGGCGGTGACGCTGGGCACCATGGGTGCCTACCAGGGCGCCGCCTACCTCGTCGGTGGCGACAATGGCTACACCCAGTTCCCGTCCTCGGTGCAGAATCTGGGGATCGGGTACGTGGGCCCGGTCCCGATCTCGCTGATCATCTTCGCGGTGGTCGCGGTGCTGTTCGCGGTGATCCTCGCGACCACCGCCGTCGGCCGGTCCATGTACGTCGTCGGCCGATCGGCGGAGGTCGTCCGCCGCAACGGATCATCCGTGATCGCCACCAAGCTGGTCGCCTTCGGGCTGGGCGGCCTGACCGCGGGCGTCGCGGCGCTGATCTTCGTCGGCTACTACGGCAGCGGCAGCGGCAGTTCGGCGGCGGACAGCATCTTGCTGGTCGTGACGGCGGTCGCGCTGGGTGGCCTGG
>JBIQML010000439.1:0-4669 GCA_044463405.1 Nakamurella lactea
CATCGCGATGGAGAACATCTACCAGTCGCTGACCCGCTACGACCCGACGACCGGCAAGGTGCTGCCCCAACTGGCCACCAAGTGGGAGGAGTCGAACGGTGGCGAGACCTGGACCTTCACGCTGCGCAGCGACGTCACGTTCCACACCGGACGGGCCATGGACGCGCAGGCCGCCAAGGAGGCCATCGAGCGCACCATCAAGCTGAAGGGCGGACCGGCCTACATCTGGGACTCCGTCAAGTCGATCGACGCGCCGTCGGCGGACACCCTGGTGTTCCACCTGAAGTATCCGGCTCCCCTCGATCTCATCTCCTCTTCGGCCTATGCCGCCTACATCTACGACACCAAGGCCGCCGGCTCCGGGGATCTGGTCGACTGGTTCAACAAGGGTCAGGACGCCGGCACCGGTCCGTACACGGTCGCCAGCTGGACCAAGGGCGCCGACGTCGAACTCCGGCTCAAGGCCTACGACAAGTACTGGGGCGGTTGGAAGTCCGACAACTACCAGCAGGTCGAATTCCGGGTGACCCCACAGGTCACCACCGCCTGGCAGTTGCTGCAGCGCGGTGACGTCGACTTCGTCGACCGGCTCAATCCCCAGCTCTTCGCGCAGGCGGAAAAGGACTCCGCGGTGCAGACCACCACCAGTTCGTCGTTCCAGAACCTGCTAGCGCTGTACAACACGGCGAACGGACCGATGTCGAATGTCAAGGTGCGCAAGGCGATCCAGAACGCCATCGACACCAAGGGCCTGATCGCCGCGCTGAAAGGTGCCGACGCACCGGCGAGCGGCGTGGTGCCGGAGGGCCTGCTGGGCTTTACCAAGGGCCTGCAGCTGACGCAGAACCTGACCGAGGCCAAGAAGCTGCTCGCCGAAGCCGGGTACGGCCCCGGCGGCAAGAAGCTCACCCTGACCCTCACCTACGCGCAGGGCGACGACGATCAGCAGCTGTTCGTCACGCTGCTCACCTCCGCACTGTCGCAGTTGGGCGTCACACTGCAATCCACCCCCATGCAGTGGAGCGCGCAATGGGACCGGGCCAAGTCGACCGATGCCGCCAAGCGCCAGGACATCTTCGTCATGTACTGGTACCCCGACTATGCCGACGCGTACTCCTGGTTCGCGAACGTGTTCCACAGCGCCGATCCGCCGTACTTCAACCTCACCTACCTCAGCGACGCCCAGGTGGACAAGAAGATCGACGAGATCCCCGAGCTCACGGCGACCGACAAGGACAAGGCCGAGTCGGTGTACCACGAATTGAACAGGGCCTTGGTACAGGACCTCGCCGTAGTGGCGCCGCTATTCGTGGAGAAGTACGAACGCGCACTGTCCGCCGAGGTCAAGGGCTACGTGGACAACCCCGCCTACCCTGACGTGGTGTTCGTCCATGAGCTGACCCACAGCTGATCAATCGTGGTCACCTATCTGCTGCGTCGGATCGGGCAGGCGATCCTGGTCGTCGTCGGAGTGGTGATCCTGACCTTCCTGGTGCAACGGGTCGTTCCGGGCGACCCCGCGGTCGCCTGGGCCGGGCCCCGGGCCAGCGCCACCGAGCTGGCCCGCGTCCGCACCCAGCTCGGCCTGGACCGCCCACTGCCGGCGCAGCTCTGGGACTATTTCCTCGGGTTGCTGCACGGCGACCTCGGCGTCAGCGTGCACACCCGCCAGCCGGTGGCAAGCGACCTGGGCAAGGCGCTCCCGGCGTCATTGGAACTGGTCGGAACCGGCATGGTCATCGCGGTGATCATCGGGCTGCCCCTCGGGCTGATCGCCGCCCGGTTCCATCGTCGACCCGCCGATGTGGCGGTCCGGCTGGGGTCGATGCTGGCGGTGTCCATGCCGGTCTTCTGGCTGGCACTGGTGCTGCAGCAGGTTTTCGCCACCGCTCTGGGCTGGTTCCCGGTGGCCGGGGAATACCTCAACTCGCTCAACCAGACCAGCCCGCTTCACGTGTACACCAACATCACCCTGGTGGACGCGCTGTTCACCGGGAACTGGCCGATCTTCACCAGCACCCTGGAACACATCGTGCTGCCCGCGCTGGTCATCGCCGCCTACCCCGCGGGGGTGATCGCGCAGATGACCCGTGCCGCCGTCGGCGACGAATTGGTCCGCGACCACACCCGGATGGAAAGGGCGCTGGGCTTCCGGGAGCGCACCATCGTCACCCGGTTCGCGTTGCGCCCGGCCCTGAATCCGGTCATCTCCCTGCTGGCGCTGGTGTTCGCCTACGCCCTGGTCAACACCTTCCTGGTGGAGTCGGTGTTCAACTGGCCGGGGCTGGGCACCTACGCCGTCGATTCGATCCGCTCCACCGACACGCCGGCGATCGCCGGGGTCACACTGCTCATCGCGATCGTCTATGTGGTGGCCAATCTCGCGGTGGACCTGGTGCAGGCACTGATCGATCCGAGGGTGCGGCTGGCATGAGTTTGGAAATCGTTCCGACGACCACTCGTCGCATTCCCGGGCTGGGCGGCCTGGCCCGGATCGTGCGCAGCGACCTGCTGGCCGGCATCGGCCTGGCGCTGCTGGTACTGATCGTGCTGGCGGCCATCCTGGCACCGTGGATCTCGCCGTACCCGGCGGATGGCACGATCGCCACCCACCCGTTGGACTCGTTGCTGCCACCCAGTGGGTCTCACTGGCTGGGCACAGACCAGGTCGGCCGAGATGTGTTGACCCGGTTACTGTACGGCGCAAGGACATCGCTCGTGATCGCCGTCGCCGTGCTCGCGCTTGCGGCCGTGATCGGCGTGACTCTCGGCGTCATCGCTGGGTATCTCGGTGGGCTGGTCGGCGACCTGATCATGCGCGTGACCGACATCTTCCTGGCATTCCCCGCGCTGCTGCTCTCGCTGGCACTTGCCATGGTGCTGCACCCCAGCGTGACGACCGCCATCATCGCCATCGCGGTCACCTGGTGGCCGTGGTACGCCCGGCTCACCGCGTCGGTCGCCTCGTCGATCCGGCACCGCGGATACATCGACGCGGCCCGCTGCCTGGACGTCCCCACCCGACGGGTGATCCGCCGCCACGTGCTGCCGAACTCGCTCACCCCGGTGCTGGTGCAGCTGTCGCTGGATGCCGGCGGGGTGATACTCACCGCGGCGTCGCTGTCCTACCTGGGACTGGGCGCGCAGGAGCCGACCAGCGAGTGGGGGTTAATGGTCGAGCAGGGCCAGTCGCTGTTCACCACCGATTGGTGGGTGGTCACCTTCCCGGGGCTGGCCATCCTGATCACGGCATTTGCCTTCAACGTGCTGGGTGAGGGTCTGCGCGCGGGCCTCGACCCGCGACGGGAGATCCGATGACTACCGACGATGGGCGGATCGTCCCGACGGGCGCGGCAGAGCCGGCGACGACGCCTGGACCGAAACGGGCGGCGGCCCCTGCCGTTCTCGTACGCGACCTGGTGGTCAGCTATGACGGTCGGCCCGTGGCCTCCCTTCCCCATCTGGACCTTCTTCCCGGACAATGCGTTGCCCTCGTCGGTGAGAGCGGTTCGGGCAAGACCACCAGCCTCCTGGCGATCCTCGGCCTGTTGGGAAAATCGGCGACGGTAACGGGTTCCGTCACCACCTGCGGAGTGGACGTGCGGGCGGCCACTGCCGCCCAGCTACGAGCAATCCGAGGATCCCGCATCGCGCTAATCATGCAGAGCCCGCAGGAGTCCTTCAACCCCACCACCAGGTTCGGTGTCCTGATGCGGCGAACGCTGGCCTTGCACGGCGTGCGGGGAAAGGACGCCGAAGCGCGGGTCGCGAGATCACTGTCGAGTGTGCAACTCCCGGCGGAGATCCAGCGCCGCTATCCGCACCAGGTATCTGGTGGTCAAGCGCAGAGACTCGCCATCGCGCTCGCGGTCGCCCTCGGTGCGGAGGTGATCGCCGCCGACGAGCCGACCAGCGCGTTGGACGTGACCGTGCAGGCCGAAGTCGTTGCACTGCTCCAGCGACTGCGCGCCGAGCGAGGACTGGCCGTCCTACTGGTCTCGCACGACCTCGCGCTGGTGTCGACGATGGCGGACCACATCGTCGTCATGCAATCCGGCCACGTCGTCGACTCGGGTTCTCCGGAGGAGATCGTCACTCGCTCCCAGGTGCCCTACACCCGCGAGCTCATCGCTGCAGTTCCCACCCTGGACGGTCTGGATGACTGAGCACCGAGCGACAGCCGCACGTGATTCCGCGCCACCGCAACCTGAACCGGCACCAGCCCCGCTGTTGAGCGCGGAGCGGTTGCAGGTGCGCTATGGACCGGTCACGGCGGTACGCGAGGCAGATCTCGTGATTCCGGCGTCACCGGCGCGGATCGGGCTGATCGGCGAGAGCGGTTCGGGGAAGACCACCCTGCTGCGGGCTCTGCTCGGACTGGTCCGCCCGTCCTCCGGCGAGGTGCGCTACCGAGGCACCCCCCTTCAGCAGTTGCGCGGCACGGCCAGGTCGGGCTTCCACGACGACGTGCAGCCCGTGTTTCAGGACGGCAACGAGGCCTTGGACCCGCGGATGCGGATCGCCGACAGCATCGCCGAGGGACTGCGACGGCCCGGTCACCGTGCCGAGCGGAGAGGCCGAATCGCATCCCTGCTCAACGACGTCGGTCTGGCCCCGCAATTGGCCGAGAGATTTCCCCACCAGCTCTCCGGCGGCCAACGGCAGCGCG
>JBIQML010000440.1:0-4669 GCA_044463405.1 Nakamurella lactea
GCTGTGGGCGGACGGGGCCTCGGACTGGCCGTCACCCGAACCTACAACTCGCAGTTGGCCGCTGGGCAGAGCTCCCCTGGACGCTTCGGGTACGGGTGGACGAGCACCTACGACGCCCACTTGGTGGTCGAGCCCGCGCAGTATCGCGCCACCGTGTACCAGGACGATGGCAGCAGCGTCCCGTTCATGCTCGCGGCGGACGGGACGATCACGGCTCCCGCATGGGTTCAGGCCAAGCTCACCAAGAACACGGCGGGCACATACACATACACATTGCCGGATCAATCGACGTACGTCTTCGATGCCGGCGGCAAGCTCATCTCTCTGGCCGACCGGAACGGCAACGCAACGGCCATGAGCTACGACGGATCAGCGAGGCTCGCGACCGTCACCGATCCGGCGGGCCGGACCGTGACCTACACATACAGCAATGATCTAGTCGAAAGCGCGACAGATCCATCAGGTTTGACCGTCCGCTACGGGTACACCGGCGGCGAGCTGACCAGCGTCAAGTACGACGGCGAAGACAGTCCGACGTGGACCTTCGGCTACGACGGCTCCCATCAGCTCACCAGCATGACGGATGCACGCGGCCACACCACCACGACCGAGTATGACGGCCAGCGCAGAGCGGTCAGCCAGACCGACGCGCTGAATCGGACCAGGACCTGGCAATACCTCGCCGACCAGACGAAGGTAACCGAGCCCGACGGCAGCGTCACCGATCTGTCGTTCAGCAACGGGCAGCCGACCAAGATCATTCGCGCAGAGGGGACCGCGGCCGAGACGACGCAGAGGCTGGTCTACGACTCGAGCCTGCGCAACACCGAGGTCACCGACGGAAACGGTCACACCACGACGTTCACATACGACGGAGACGGCAACCGCACATCGGCGACCGATCCGACGGGCCGCAAGCTGCGGTGGACCTACAACTCCACGCATGACGTCCTCACGGCCACCACCAACAGCGGCATCAAGACCACGATCGTCCGTGATCCACATGGCAATCCGACCTCGGTCTCAAGGACTTACGTCGACAGCGGCGTCCAACGTACCCAAGCGGTCACGATGACCTACGACAGCCATGGACAGCTCAAGTCGCTCAAGGACCCGCTGCAGCACGAAACCACCTTCGCTTACAACAGCGCTGGCGATCAGATCAGCAAGATGCTGCCCAACGGTCAGACGACGACCGCCAGCTACGACGCGAGCTCCCGAGTGGTGTCGATCACCGCGCCGCGCGGCACCGAGTCAGGGGCGGCGCCCTCGGCTCACACTACGACGGTCGACCGCGACAAGTTCGGCCGCCCGATCACGGTCACCGATCCACTCGGCCGGGCCACCCACACGACCTACGACGCCAACGGCAACATCACCGCCATCACCGACAGCGCCTCGCGCACCTCCCACGCAACCTACGACGCGGAAGACCAGCTGATCAAGGAGACCTTCGGAGATGGCTCCACCAGGCAACTGACCTACGATCCCATGGGTCGTATGGCGACGCGGACCGACGGCCGCGGGAAGGTGACGACCTATCACTACGACGCCGCCGGCAACCTGTCGGAGATCGTCGACCCGCTCGGCCGGGAGACGACGAGCGGGTTCGACGCCGGCGGTAACGTCACGCGGCGTACGGACGCGCTCGGCCGTACGACCACGTTCGCCTACGACGCCGCCGATCGCCTCAAGACGATCAGCTATCCGGCGCCAGACGCCTTCAGCGTCAACTACACCTACGACGCCGACGGCCGTCGAGCGTCGATGACCGACGCCACCGGACAGACCACATATAGCTACGACGAACTCGGGCGCCTCAGCTCCGTCCGCACGGCAACTGGCCAAGACCTGTCCTACGCCTATGACCTGGCCGACCACCGCACGGGCATCACCTATCCCAACGGGCAGACGGTCACCTCGGACTATGACGCCAGCGGAAGGCTGACAGCCATCGGTGACTGGCTAGGCAACACGACAGAGTTCTCGTACGATGCCGACGGCAACCTTCTCCGCACTGACTTCCCAACCAGCCCCAGTACCAGCGACACATCGACGTACGACGACGCGGGAGAACTGGTTGATCTCAAGCTGGGCGAGGCAGGGAGCAGTTCGCCGCAGCTCGGCTATCAGTACGGACCTGGCGCGGAGGTCAGCCAGATCGCCAGCAGCGGCCTCCCGGGCTCAGGCACCCAAAGCTACGCATACGACAATGTCGGTCGGCTGGCTTCAGAGAACCTTCAGCAGGTCGCCTACGACCTTGCGGGTGACATAACCAAGCTGCCCTCCGGCGACAACCTCTCCTACGACGATGCCGGACAGCTGGTCAGCGCCAGCACCCCGAGCGGCGTTGTCTCCTTCGACTACAACGATGTCGGCCAGCGAGTCGCCCAGACACCGGCTGGCGGCACGGCTACCACGTACTCCTACAGCGGTGCGGGCCGGTTGGCATCGGTCGCCGTCCCTGGCACTGGGACCAATACGTACGCCTATGATGGCGACGGGCTAAGAATCCAGGCCACGAGCGGCGGCTCGTCAACCTCATTCCTGTGGGACCCGGCCAGCGGGGATCTGATCGGTGAGAATGCCACCAGTTACCTATATGGCCCGGACGGGCTGCCGTTCGAGGAGATCGACTCCAACGACACCCCCCGCTTCTACCACCACGACCGCCTGGGCAGCGTCCGCTCCGTAACCGACGCTAGCGGCACGCGTGTTGCGTCACAGAGTTTCGACGTCTACGGCAACCTCGTCGGTAGCACGGGGACCCGCCGAATCCCGTTCGGCTTCGCCGGCCAATACACCGACGCCGACACCGGACTCGTTTACATGCGGGCCCGCTACTACGATCCGCAGACGGGCCAGTTCCTGACGCGGGACCCGCTCGAGCAGATCACCGAGCAGGCGTACCAGTACGCAGGCAATGACCCTGTCAACGCTGTTGACCCACTCGGACTGTTCCCCATCTCCATTGGCCTACCCTCGCGGCAGGAGATCAGCGACGCCGCGGCTGGCTTTGGCGACAGGGCGAGTTTCGGTCTGACACGTAAGATCCGTCAGGCTCTCGGGGTCGACAACGTTAACTACTGCTCGGCCGCCTACGCCGGGGGAGACCACACAGGCGGCATCTTGGTTACCCTCGCTGTGCCCGAGGGGCGCCTGTTTGGGCTCGGCGCAAAGCTCGCCACAAAGGGCCTCGGAAACATCGCCGCCGGCGTGGTTCGAGACAAGCGTGTGCTGGGGGCGGCAGAGCGATGGCTTGGCGACGGGTACCGCGAAATTGCGCCGGGTGTCTTCCGCTCCGCGGATAACACCCGGCAATTCCGGATGACGCCCAGCGACCTCGGTGCGAAACACCCACATGTCCACTTCGAGTCCGTCGGTCCGAACGGGCGTGACATCACAGAGAACGCCCACACATATCTCAGATGAGCGAGAACCAGTCGCAGCACGCGGAGAGATTCGTCGCAGTTGTCCGCAGGCCGTACAACGGCGAGGCGTCGCGCCACTACGTTGGCCTTCCGCCGATGGCCACCGGCGAGGCGGACATGCGCGAGCGGATGGCCGTCCCGCGCGTACTCGTCCTGGAGAACCGGCCCGACGGCATATTCCTTCTACGGCATGACGAGGCCGGAGAAGAGGCTGGTGACACGTGGCATCAGTCCGTCGAGGACGCGAAGGAGCAAGCCGTGGCTGAGTACGGCGGCAACTTGGGCCCATGGACCGAAGTGCCAGAGGCCGAGGATGATGCTGTGGGTTTTGCTTTGCGTCTGGCCGAGGCAAGTATCGAATGATGACGGTCCGAAGCTGCTGAAGCTGCTCGGCACGCTTCTCTCCGGCTAGCGCTTCCAACGGGGTCTCGACGGGCCGAGATCGGTGCCGACGCCTACGTTTCGCAGGCCTAGCAGGGGCTTTGCGATCCGTCCGGTCGGTGGCCCAAGCTGTGCCATCGCGTGACCGCTGGACCAGCCCACAACGGACTGCGGGCGTGGCAGGTGGCCGCGCTCGACGCCATGGCCGAATGGCAGGAGGGGACGTTCCTCATCTCGGCCGCGCCGGGCGCCGGGAAGACCCGCCCGTCGATCGAGCTCGCCCGGCGGCTGCTGCGCGCGAAGGCGATCGACCACGTCGTCGTCGTCTGCCCGACGACGCCGCTGACCCGCCAGTGGGCCGAGGCGGCGGGGCGCTTGGGGCTGCAGCTCATGCCCGACAACGCCGAGCTGGTGCCGCCGCGCGACTTCCACGGCATCGCGGTCACCTACGCGAAGATCGCCTCGGTCGGCGAGCGCTGGGCGCGCCAGTGCACCGGCCGCACGCTCGTGATCGCCGACGAGGCTCACCACCTCGGCGAGGAGCTCGCCTGGGGCGAGGGCTTTGCGACCGCCTTCCGCGGCGCGGCGCGCTGGCTGCTGCTGTCGGGCACCCCGTTCCGGTCGGACACCACCCCGATCCCGGGCGTGCGCTACGACCGCGAGGGCGTCGCGGTCGCCGACATCTCCTACTCCTACGCCGACGCGGTGCGCGACGGCGTCTGCCGGCCGGTGACGTTCATCCCGTACGACGGCACGCTGCAGTGGCGCTCGGGCGACGACGTCATCGAGGCCGGCTTCGACACCGTGCTGCCCGGGCGCGAGGCCGCCCGCCGCTACCGCACGGCGATCTCGGCCGA